>JANNJH010000310.1:0-18948 GCA_031405775.1 Sphingomonadales bacterium
CCTTACCCACACGAGTGGGAGAACCGCAGGATACAGGAGTGCACGGCCCGGAACAAGATATCCGGGCGATTGTCACCTATTTTCAGTGCGTTGTGCCCCCTTTGGAACCGGATGGAACCGGTTTAGAAGGGGGTGTTGGCGGAGTCGGAGGGATTCGAACCCTCGGATCCGGTTACCCAGATCGGCAGTTTAGCAAACTACTGGTTTCAGCCGCTCACCCACGACTCCGCGCTGCGGCGCTATAACCGGCGGATGGACGGCTTGGCAACCTACCTTCCGACACTGACATATTCGATGCCGCGCCGCGCCATCTCGTCGGGGCGATAGACGTTGCGCAGATCGGCGATCGCAGCCGTCTTCATGACGGACTTTACCCGGTCCATGTCGAGGGCGCGAAAGGCGTCCCATTCGGTCACCAGCACCGCCACATCGGCCCCCGTCAGGCATGCATAGGGATTGGCGGCGTAATCGACATCGGTCAGCACCAGTTTCGCCTGTTCGGTGCCTTCGGGATCATAGGCGCGGATGCTGGCGCCGGCATCCTGCAAGGCCTGGATCACGGCGATGGCGGGCGAATCGCGCATGTCGTCGGTGTTGGGCTTGAACGTCAGCCCGAGCACCGCCACTGTCTTGCCGCGGACATCGCCGCCGGCCAGCGCGATGACTCGCTTGGCCATGGCGCGCTTGCGCTGGTCATTCGCCGCTGCCACCGCCTCGACGATCCGCACCGGGCTGCCGGCATCCTGCGCCGTCTTGATCAGCGCCAGCGTGTCCTTGGGGAAGCACGAGCCGCCATAGCCGGGGCCGGCGTGGAGGAACTTGGCGCCGATGCGGTTATCGAGCCCGATGCCGCGCGACACATCCTGGATGTCGGCGCCAACGGCTTCGCACAGGTCGGCGATCTCGTTGATGAAGGTGATCTTGGTCGCCAGAAAGGCGTTGGCGGCATATTTGATCAATTCCGCCGTGCGCCGCGCCGTGAACAGGATCGGCGAGCGGTTGAGGAAAAGCGGCCGGTAAACCTCGGTCATGACGTCGCGGGCGCGGGCATCCTCGGTGCCGACGACGATGCGGTCCGGCCGCTTGAAATCGCCGATCGCGGCGCCTTCGCGCAGGAATTCGGGGTTGGAGACGACGGCGAACCGGGCGTCGGGGTTGGCCTCGCGGATGATGCGCTCGACTGCGTCGCCGGTGCCGACGGGAACCGTCGATTTGGTGACGATGACGGCATAGGTCTTCAACGCGGCGGCGATTTCCTTTGCCGCGGCATAGACATAGCTTAGGTCGGCATGGCCGTCGCCGCGCCGCGACGGGGTGCCGACGGCGATGAAGATGGCCTCGGCGCCGTCGATTCCGGCGACGAGATCGGTGGTGAAGGTCAGGCGGCCGGCGCGGGCGTTGCCGGTGACGAGTTCGCCAAGGCCGGGTTCAAAGATCGGCATGACGCCGTCGTTGAGCCGGTCGATCTTCGACGGGTCCTTGTCGACGCAGACGACATCATGGCCGAAATCGGCGAAACAGGCGCCCGAGACAAGGCCGACATAGCCCGAACCGATCATTGCGACGCGCATGAAAACTCTCTTTGTAGCAGCAAGGACAAGACCCGCCCGCCGGTTAGCATGGGGGTCGGCGGGCGGGAAGCCGTGCCGCATCGCAATGTCGGCGGAACCGCGGCCGCGCCATTTGTAAAACCACGACACATCGGCTCATCCGGTGTTAAGCTGGCAGCGACAAGGAAGGCGCATTGCAATCCGGGAGACGATGATGCGGTGGTTGGGTTACCTGGCGGGGTTGGCATTCGCCATGCAGGCGGCAGCGCCGGCGGTTGCGGCACAGGACGCGCCGGCGGTTGCGGCACAGGACGCAGCAGCGCCGGCGCCACAGGCCGCGCCGGTGCCGGTGCCACAGGCCGCGCCGATGCCGGCGCCACAGGCCGCCAACGCCGCGCCGCTACCCCCCGAAAACGCCCCGACCTATGCCGAGGATGATGTTCTGGGGGCCGCCGAGGACGTGTTCGGCAAGGGTGCCCAGGGCCTTGCCGAGATCGTCCGCAAGACCATGAAGTCCCATGGCCAGCCCAATGCCTATATCGTCGGCCGCGAGGCCGGCGGCGCGTTCATCGTCGGGCTGCGCTATGGTTCGGGGACGTTGTACCACAAGGTCGAAGGCCAGATGCCGGTGCACTGGAACGGGCCATCGGTCGGGTTCGATTTTGGCGGCGACGGGTCGAAGACCTTTGCGCTGGTCTATAACCTCAACAACACCGAGGATCTTTTTCGGCGCTATCCGGCGGCGGAGGGCAAGGCCTATCTGATCGGTGGATTCACCGCCAATTATCTCCAGCGCGACAATGTTATCATCGTACCGATCAAATTGGGCGTTGGTTGGCGGCTGGGGATCAACGCCGGCTATATGAAGTTTACGCACAAGGGCGAACTGCTGCCGTTCTGAGGGACTGGGTCGCTTTGCGCCTGAAGCCTTCCGCCATCTTGTCCTTTGCCCGCCGACACCGCTAAGGAGCGCCTGATCCCAGCGTTCATCAGGAAGTTTGACCCCATGGCCGAAATCTTTGTCACCACCCGCGACGGCAATGAAGTCGCGCTCGAAGCCAAACCCGGCATGTCGGTGATGGAAATCATCCGGGACGGCGGCATCGATGAATTGCTGGCGCTGTGCGGCGGCTGCTGCTCGTGCGCGACCTGCCATGTCTATGTCGAAGACGGCGATGCCGCCGGGCTTGCGACAGCCAGCAATGATGAAAACGATTTGCTCGATTCGTCCGACCACAAGACCGCCGCCTCGCGCCTGTCGTGCCAGATCGCCTTCACCGCCGCGCTCGACGGCCTGAAGGTCACCATCGCCCCCGAAGACTGAGGGTGGCCGAGGCCGCACGGCCCCAGCTGGTCCTCGCGTCGGCCAGTCCGCGCCGCATCGAGCTTCTCGCCCGGCTGGGTGTGCGGCCCGATGCCGTCGACCCCGCCGACATCGACGAGACCCCCGGCGCCACCGAAGTCCCGCGCGCCCATGCCGAACGGCTGGCGCGGGCCAAATGCGCCGTCGTCGCCGGCCGCCACCCCGGCGCGCTGGTGCTTGCCGCCGATACCGTCGTCGGTGTCGGCCGCCGCATCCTGCCCAAGGCCGAGGACGAAGCCATGGCGCGCGCCTGCCTTGAACTGCTGTCGGGACGCCGCCACCGCGTCACCACCGCCGTCGCCATCGCCGACGCCGGCGGCCAAATCCGGGTGCGGGTCAGCGAGACCATCGTCACCTTCCACCGCCTCGACGCCGCCGCCATCGGTTCGCTGATCGCGGCGGGGGACTGGCGCGGCAAGGCCGGCGGCTATGCGCTGCAAGGCTCGGCCGAAGCCTGGGTGCGCTGGTTGTCGGGAAGCTGGTCGGGAAGCTGGTCGGGGGTCGTCGGCCTGCCGCTGAGTGAAACGCGCGCGCTGCTTGGCGCATCGGGGTTCGCATGGAAGCATTGATCGAACGCGGTATCGGCGCGACGCGGGCGCTGGTCATCGCGAACGGCACCGTCGTCGAAGCGCATTTCGAGCGCGACGACACCGGGCCGCGCGCCGGCGCCGTGCATGTCGGCCGGCTGACCAAGATCCTCGAGCCGGGGCGCCGCGGCATCCTGCGGCTCGGCGACCATGAGGGCTTGATCGAACCCTTGCCCTATTGCGCCGAAGGCGGGCTTATGCGCGTCGAGGTGATGCGCGAGGCGATCCACGAAGCTGGCCGTCCAAGGCTGGCAAAGCTGCGCAATGTCGAAGGCGATGCGTCGGTCGAGGGGCAGGTCGAGGTTGGCCTTGATCTCGCGGCGCGCCTGAAGGCCGCTGGCCACAAATTGACGCACCTCACCAGCCAGGGTGAATTCCGGCGCGAAGGCGCCTTGGGGGGCGAATTCCGGCGCGACGGCACCGGGGGGGGCGAGGACCGCCTCGAAGTCGCCGGCTGGGGCGAGACGGTCGAGGCAGCGCGCACCGGCCATGTCGCCTTCGCCGGCGGCCTGCTGACCATCAGCCCGACCCCGGCGATGACCGTCGTCGATGTCGACGGCCCCGGCGATCCGCAAGTTCTGGCGCAGGCGTCGGCCGTCGCGGTCGCGGCGGCGATTCGCGCCTTTGACCTGCAAGGCTCGCTCGGGGTCGATTTCCCGACGCTGGCGGCCAAGGCGGCGCGGACGCATCTCGGCGAAATCCTCGACGCGCATCTGCCGGTGCCGTTCGAACGCACCGCCGTCAATGGCTGGGGCTTTGTCCAGATCGTCCGCCCGCGGACCCGGCCGTCGTTCATCGAACAGGTCCGCGCGCCGGGCTTCGCCGGCCTCGAATTGCTGCGCCGGGCGGGCCGGGGGGCGGCGGGCGGCCGCACCCTCATCGCGCATCCTTCCGTCATCGCCTGGCTGAGCGCGCGCCCGGCGCTGACGCAGGCGCTCGCCCGCGCCACCGGCGGCGAAATGGTCTTGCAGGAAGCCGCCGGCCTCGCCATATCGGGCGGCGATGTCCACTGAATCAACCTGTGCCTATTGCGGCAAGGGGCCGCGCGTGCGGGCCTATGCGCCATTCTGCTCGGCGGGCTGCCAGGACCGCGACCTGCTGCAATGGATGCGCGGCGGCTATGCCCTGCCGGCAAGTGACAACGAGGACGAACTTTCCGATAATGCGTCTCTGGACAACCGCCAGTCGGACGGCTAGACGCCTGCCTCCGCCCCGGCCCATACCGCCGCGGTGTTGGTGCGCCCGGGTAGCTCAGGGGTAGAGCAGGGGATTGAAAATCCCCGTGTCGGTGGTTCAAATCCGCCCCCGGGCACCATTTTCCAAAAAAAGGCGCTTTCCGGAAACGGAGGTCGCTCGGGGCGAGGCCATCGGGGGCGAGACTCCTATGGTCGAAGCGCCCCCGTCGGCGGATCAATTTCGGCCGGCGGCGCCTTCGCAAAGGGCGCGGACCAGATCGCGGCCCCAGGTGCTTGCCGACCAGCCGGTGGCGGTCTTCAATCGGGCGGCGTCGACCGCCGGTTCGGGCGGCGTGTCGATGCGCGGGTCGATGCGGACATGGTTTTCGGCGTCGCGCTTGAAGTAATCAAAGGCGTGCCGGGTGAATTCGGCGACGTCGAGGCTGTGGCCGCTGCCGATGGCGAGATCGATCGGCTGGTCGAGCGCCGCCAGTCGCGCCACCGCATCGACATATTCCGCGGTCCAGCCCCAGTCGCGCGGCCCGGTTTCAACCAGATCGAGGATCGTATCGTCACCCTGCGCCGCGGCCCAGGCAGCAGCGGTGATCCGCGCCGGCAGCGTGTCGATGGCGCCCAGCCTTGAATCATGGGCGTGGAGGATGGCGTTGACGGCGCGGCGCCCATCGTCGCGGCGATAGCCGGCGACGCGCCTTGCCTGTTGCGCAAGCGCCGGATTGCGGCGCAGCGCCTCGGCATCGGCGACATGGCACAGCCGCGGCGCGGTCGGCGCGGCGGCGGCGGCGGCGAGCACCTCGGCGACCAGCGCGGCCTGGGCGGCGCTGCCGTCGTTGATGGCAAAGATCGTCGCATCGCGCAGGTTGGCGGCCAGAGCGGCGGCGTCGGCCGGCGGCACCGCCACCACGGCGTCGGCGATGCCGAGCGCCGCCAGCGCATCATTGGCGCTCTCGTCGGCGACGCCGAATACGGTGGCACCGCGGGCCTGCAAGAGCCGGGCGAGATAGCCGCCGACGGCGCCGTTCGACCCCAGGATCAGGACATTGGACATGTCGCATAGCCGCCACGATGCCCCCGGCTGTCAAGCCTTTCGGCGCTGTTTGGGATGGGAGCGGGTGAAGCGAATCGAACCCGCGCGCGCGGCGCCAAACCCAAGCGAGGGTTCGCGGCTCCATCCTGGAAATATGGAGCGGGTGAAGGGAATCGAACCCTCGTCACTTGCTTGGGAAGCAAAAGCTCTGCCATTGAGCTACACCCGCATTTCGACGACCTGGACCGATTGACCATCGGTGTTCGACAGTGCGTCCGGAAATCGTGGCTCCGATTGCCACGCCGGCACGCGCTTGGTCAATGGAAATGCGGCGAAGCTGGACCCCGGCGCGTCAGGCGGCGCGGCGGGTGCCCTTGGCCAGCGTTTCATAGCTGGCGAAAAGATCGCGGAAATGCTCGTCCATGGTGCGCACGCCCGGCGCCGCGAGCAGCGTCGCGGTGCGCAGCGACGGCAGCCGGGCGATGGCTTCGCCGATGACCGTCGCCGCGCTGGCGGCGTCGCCCGCCACGAAGCACAGGCCCTGGCCGGGTTCGACCTGGTCGCCGGCGCCGCCTTCGTCGGGGGCGATGATCGGCAGGCCCGAGGCGCGCGCTTCGGCCGGCACCATTCCGAAGGTTTCAGCCGATGCGCCGTGCACCAGCAAATCGGCGCTGGCCAGCAACCGCGCCATTTCGCCACGGTCCGAGATCGGTGACAGCAACTGGATGTGCGGATTCTCGCCGACAGCGCGCAGCACCGGGCCGCGGCCATGGCCGTCGCCGACCAGCACCAGCCCCAGCGGTCGGCTGTAACCCGCCGCCACCGCGCCGGCGATGACCAGCGGCCAGCGCTTTTCGGGCGAAAAGCGCCCGACGCCGAGCAGCAGCGTCGCCGATTCGGGAAGCTCGCAGCGTGCCAGCAGCCGCGCCCTGAGCGCCGGATCGCGGTGTCGCGGCGAAAAAATCCCCGGCTCGACGCCCATCGGGATGGTCCGCACCCGCGTCAGCCCGCCGGCCGCCAGCCGCGCCGTCAGGCTGGGCGAAGCGCCGACGACCATGTCGAAGCCGGCATCGAGCCGGCGCAGATGCCGCCAGAACCAGTCGAAGCCGCGATCGATGGTCTTGCGGCTAACGACGCCTTCGAGCCAGCGATAGGCCCAGGCCGACAGCGGATCGGCGTGCATGATCAGCGCGCGCGGTGCCGTGCCGGGCCATTGGGCCACCGCCATCGCGCTGCCCCAGGGTGACGAGGCTTCGACAAAATCGGGCGCCAGGCGATCGAGCGCGGCATGGATCACCGCGTCGCTTTCAAAATAGAAATAGCTGCGATCGAGTGGGAAGCGCGGGGACCGGATGCTGACCAGCCGGGCGCGGGCGCTGATCTGTTCGACGCTGTCATCGGCGCCGGGCACGACCACCGTCAGGTCATGCCCCAGCCGCTGGGCGGCGAGCAGCTTGTGCCGCGTATAGGTGCGGATGCCGCCGCCGGTCGGCGAATAGAGCGCGGAGATATCGACGACATGCATCGGCGTCAGTGTTTCAGCGGGCCAAAGCGGAACCATCCGCGACGATAGTTCAGGCGGATGGCGATGGTGGTGAGGCCATCGCCGGCGATGAAGGTCGACGCCGCCGCCTTCGGTTTGGAAAAGCCGAGCCTGGGATTGCCGGGAAAGCCGATGCCGTCGCCCGAGATGCCGAACTTGCGGTTGCTGTCGCGATCATGGAGCAGCGACAGCGTATAGGCGCCGGCGGCGGGCACGCGGATGCACAATTGCACCGGGCCCGATGGCGGCACCGGCATTTCCACCCGGTGAAAGGTCTTGCCGGCGCGGACGAGGGTCTTGTCGTCGTCGAGGAAATCCGCGTCCGTTGCCGGGTAGAGTTCGGCGCGGAGCAAGCCGTTGCGATCCTTGAGGCCGGCGACGTCGATGATAACCGCCGGGCCGGGTTCGTCGGCGCGACAGCGGCCGGCGGTCGTGCCGAGGTCGTGCAACGGCATGCCGAACTCGGCCTCTGGCGACAGCCCGGCGGCGTTGCCGATCGCCGGCGCCAAGGCAAGCGCCAGCGCCAGGGAGGCGCATTTCATCGCCGCTTCCACCGCAACGTATCGGCCGTCGCCAGCACCAGCCCAAGGCCGATATGGGTGGCGAGGATCAGGCTCGCCATCATCGTCATCAACGCGCCGATTTCGGCATCATGGCCGATCATGAACACCGCGACCCCGGCAAAGACGATGTCCTTGTTGGGCAGCAGCGGCAGCCGCGACAACAGCATCTTCATCGCCGCCAGCAGCAGCCACCAGTGCAGCGCCACATCGGGCAGCGCCAGATGCCAGCACAGCGCCGCCAAGCCGGTGGTGAGAAAAAGCCGCAGCAGATGCACCCCGGCGACAAAGAACAGGTCATGGCGCGGCAGGCCGAACAGCTTCTTGCGCAGGAACAGCACCGCGCTCGATGAGGCGAGCACGACGGTCACCGAGACCAGCAGCGTCTTGCCGTCGATGCCGAGATGCAGCGCGCCGAGCAACGGATAGGCCAGCGCCAGCATGACCAAAGTCACCAGATTGGCGGTCATCGCCGACAGGATGGCGACGTCCTTGATCGCGCCAAACGGCGTCGACGGCATGTCGACGCGTCGCCGCGCCCAAGTGTAGAGATAAAGTTCGCCGACATAGCCAACAAGCAATTCATTGCCGATCAGCTTGCGCAGCAGCGCCGTGAAGCCGGACAGCGGCATCCGCCAGAGCCGCCGGAAAATCACCCAGTCGGCGGCGGGGGCGGCGAGATAAGACGCCGTGAAGGCCAGCCAGAACAGCGGCCCATCGGGCAGCATCGCCGTGACGGCGTGGAAATCGACGGCGCGCAGTTGCAGGATGACCGCGACCAGCACCGCGAAGGAGATTGCCGCGCCGACCCACCAGGTCCAGCCGCGCTCGGCGGTCACCAGTGGCGCCGGATCGGCCGCCAGCGGTAGCGGATCGGCAACCGTCATCGCCGAAAGCGCCAGGGCGCGATCAGCGGTCGCATCGGGATTATGAGGAAACACGCGAGCGATATATCCACCAGAAGTGAAATTTTTGGTAGCGAGTCAATATGGCGGTTTGAAGACCGGCGCCGGCGGGACTGTTGCGATGCGGCCAGGGCCTTGGCGATGCGCGATCAGAGGGCGGTTTCCCAGCTTTTTTCGCGCAAGCGCAACCCGGTTGCATTGCGCCGATCGAATCGGCTCGCCAGGAAGTCGTAGAAGAAATACTTCTGCAAGGAATAAGGCGTCAGATGGTATAAAATTCGCTCGGGCAAGCTCCAGGCGACTTGCCCGGATCGCCGCGAAGACGGCATGCACCAGAAATCCGTGTCATAGACGACATCGCCTTGACCCAGAATTCGGTGAATTATCTCGTGATCTTCGAGCACATAGTGCCACAGCGCCAGCGCATAGCCCCCGGCGGCGCGAAAACTGTCGGTGCGAAAGCAAAAGCCGAAGCCGCCGGTGTGGGTCTGGTGGGACAATATCCTGGCAACGGCGGTGCGCCACGCCATCCGCCAGCGCGCGCCGCGGCCTGATGGCGGTGAATATATGTCCATTGCCAGCACCGCGACGACGCGATCCCGCTGCGTCGCCAGCAGGCGATCGGCACAGGCCAGATAGTGCGGCGGGTAAAATGTATCGGCATCGCAGAACGCCAGGAATTCGGTTTGCACCAGCGCCGCGCCGGTCGCCATCGCCGGAATCTTGCCCTTTTCGGGTTCGGTGATGAAGACGGTTTCGATGTCGGGGTGGTTCGCCATGAACGCCGCGGCGAGATCGGACGAACCATCGGTCGATGCATTGTCGACGAGGATCAGGCGAAAATCCCGGAAACTCTGCGCCGCCAGGCTTTTGAGCGTATCGACGAGATAGGCCTTTTCGTTGAAAAACGGCAGGACGATGGTCCATGTCGGCGGCGTCACGGTCTGCGGCGGGGCGGTCTGCGGCGGGGCGGTCATCGACATTCCTTCGCTTTGATCAGCCATCGAGGTCGGCATAGCGCGCCGCCATCCGGCCGGGCAACAGCCGGGCCAGCGTCGCATCAAGGCTGTCGAGCAGCGCCGGCACGCCGGTATCGCCGGGGTGGACCGCCACCCGGACGTTGGCCAGCGGTTGCAGCGCGAAACGGGCTAGCTGCGCGAAAAACAGTGAACTATTGATGCGATGCCGCGACCGGCTCGCCCAGGTGATGACCGGGCCACGGGCGAGCACCTTGCCATCGGCGGGGCGCCAGACCTTGAAATGATCCTCGGCCAGCGCGAAGCCTTCGGCGCGGACGGCGGCGAGCGCGCCGGGGCCATAGAGCCACGCCGGGGCGATGAAGCCGGCGACCGGCCGGCCGATGGCATCTTCGACAACCGCGCGGCCGGCGCGCAGGCGTCTGGTCGCCTCGATCTCCGACAGGCCGAGGAATTCGCCTTCGCCGGCGGTGAGGTGTTTGGCCTTGAAGCTGGCGGCACCGCTGTCGTCGCGGTGTCGCCAGCCGTGGAGGAACATTTCCACCCCGGCGTCGGACCAACCGCGCAGCCGGGCCTGAAACGCCTTGTCGGCGGACAGCGGCGATGCGTCCCAGTGATCGGGGACGACGAGCATGGCGAAGCGCGACGACCCGAGCCGGCGATCGAGATGTTCGGCGAGCACGTCGATCTGGCGTTCGAAACGCGGCGAGACATCATGGATCGAGGCGAGGAGGCGTTTGGTCACAGCGCGGCTGTCAGGCAACGCCGGGCGATGCGCAAGTCCCCTGGCCGCCAAGCGACGCTTTTTCCGGCCATGTCACGCGGCGCTCAGGGGCGAGGGTCAGCCGAGTGTCTGGACGAGCCTGAGGATCTGGTCGGCGCGATTCTTGTGGCAGATCAGCAAATCGGGGAGCAGCGGGTCGGCGCGGTTGTAGACGAGCATTGAGCCATCGACGCGGCTGGCGTGGAGCCCCGCCGCCAGCGCCACGGCGGCGGGGGCGCAATTATCCCATTCATATTGGCCGCCGGTGTGGAGGTAGATCTCGGCGTCGCCGCGCAGCACCGCCATGGCTTTCGCTCCGGCGCTGCCCATCGCCACCAGTTCGGCGCCGAGCGCCTGCGCCACCTGCACCGCAACCTGGGCCGGGCGGGTGCGGCTGACCAGCATCCGCAGCGGCGTGGCCTCGGGCCGCAGCGCCGGGGGAAATTGCGTGCAGAAACACGCCGCCAACGCCGGCAGCGCCACGGCGCCTTCGCTCGCCACGCCATCGATGCTGAGGCCGATATGCACCGCCCAATCGTCGCGTTGCTCGCCATATTCGCGGGTGCCGTCGAGCGGGTCGACGATCCAGATGCGGCGGGATTTCAGCCGCGCCGGGTCGGCGGCCTCCTCCTCCGAAAGGATCGCGTCATCGGGGCGCGCGCGGCGCAGCGCGTCGAGGATCAGCGTGTTGGCGATGCGGTCGCCCTCGACGCCCAGATCCCTGCCGTCGCTGGTCCACCCGTCGCGGAGCGCCATCAACAGCCGTCCGGCCTCGGTTGCCAGCCGGCGGGCGAGCGCGGCGTCGTTCATCCCTGCTCCGCTCATCAATCGCCGGTGTAGTTCGGTGCGCGTTTTTCAAGCATCGCCGCCACCGCTTCCTTATGGTCCGACGTCTCGTGCGCCAGCGCCTGGAAGGCGGCCGAAAGCTCGAGGATCTCGTTCATCCGCGCCGTCTGCGCCTCGCGCAGCAGCCGCTTGGTCAGCCGCAGCGCGCGGGCCGGATTGACGACGATGCGCTGCGCCAGTTCCATCGCCTGCGGCATCAGCTCGGCATCGGCGACGACGCGCGATACCAGCCCGATTTCCTTGGCGCGTGCCGCATCGAAACGGTCGCCGGTGAAGAACAGTTCCGCCGCCGTCGCATAGCCGACAGCGCGCGCCAGCGACCAGGCGCCGCCATCGCCGGGGACCAGCCCGACCTTGATGAAGCTGCACGAAAACAGCGCCGATTCCGCCGCGATGCGCATGTCGCACAGGCAGGCAAGGTCGCAGCCGAGGCCGATGGCATGGCCGTTGACCGCGGCGATGGCGGGGACTTCGCATTCCATCAGCGCGCGGGTGATGCGCTGCACGCCGCGGCGATAATTGGCGCGGGTGCCGTCGGGCTGGTCCATCGGGCCGATGCCGGTCTTGTCCCGCATCGCCTTGAGGTTGCCCCCCGCCGAAAACGCCCGGCCGTTGCCGGTCAGGATGAAGGCGCTGATCGCGCTGTCGTCGCCGACCGCCTCGACCGCGGCGACGAAATCGTCGCAATCCTGCAAGGTGCCGATGGCGTTGAGGCTGTCGGGCCGGTTGATCCGCAGGATCGCCACCTTGCCGATGGTCTCGCGGATGATGAAATCGCCCATGCCCTGCCTCCCGGTTGTCGTCTGGCCCGCGTCATTGGCGCTTGATGCCAGAACCGGTCAAGGACAGCCATTGCCGGCGATCCCACCGGGGCCGACAGCGTTGGCGAGAGTGCGACTAAAGCGCGAGCTGCAACTTGGCAGACTGGCCGTGCCGGCGCAGCGCGGTGACCATCCGTTCCGCCGCTGCCACGGCATCGGCGCGGCACGATGCCGGCATCATCATGCTTTGGTCCCGGCGGACCGCCCAACCATAGGGCTCCTTGACGACTTCGAATGTGATCATGATGCTATCTGCTCCGCCGGATCTGTTTCCGTCGCCTCAATGCATCGCCGCGGCTTTGGTTCCGCTGGGCGCGTTCGAATCGAGGACAACGCGGACGACATGAAGCCCCCCGGCACCCCGGAACGCTATACGCAATGGCCGCGATTTCACCGCGACGCCGTCATATTCGGCGCTGGCGATGCCCCGGCTGACACCGTGGGGATTGTCGACGATGATCTGGTAACGGTCGGCGCCGTGTCGCACGGTGATTTCAAAGCCCGGCCAATGCGCCGGGATGCACGGGTCGATCGTCAGGAAATCACCCTCCACGCGCACGCCCAATATGTGCTCGATGCCGGCGCGCTGCATCCAGCCGGCGGCGCCGGTGTACCAGGTCCAGCCGCCGCGCCCGATGTTGGGAAGCCGCGAATAGATGTCGGCGGCAACGACATAGGGTTCGACCTTGTAGCAATGCATCTCGGATGGCGTCAGGCTGTGGTTGATCGGATTGAGCATCGCCAGCATCGCCCCCGCCTGGTTGCCCTCGCCCAGCATCGCCAGCGCGATCACCGACCATAAAGCCGCATGGGTATATTGGCCGCCGTTTTCGCGGATGCCGGGCGGATAGCCCTTGATATAGCCCGGATCGAGCGGGGTATGGTCGAATGGCGGCGCGAACAGCAGCGCGAGGCCGGTTTCCGGCAACACCAGCTCGCGCCCCGCCGATGCCATGGCGCGGCGGGCGCGCTGCGGGTCGGCGCCGCCGGAGATCACCGCCCAGGACTGGGCGATCGAATCGATCCGGCATTCGGCGTTCGCCGACGATCCGAG
Source organism: Sphingomonadales bacterium (assembly GCA_031405775.1). Taxonomy (GTDB): domain Bacteria; phylum Pseudomonadota; class Alphaproteobacteria; order Sphingomonadales; family Sphingomonadaceae; genus Sandarakinorhabdus. The sequence continues at coordinate 13,190 of JANNJH010000310.1, forward strand.
CGCTGAGCCGTCATCGAACCAGCCGCGCCGGTACCAGTCGCCATCCCAGGCTTCGCGGTCGAGCGCGGCGCGCAAGCCCGCAGCGTTCGCCGTCCATGCCGCTACCCGCGCCGCGTCGCCGCGGGCCGCGGCGATCGGCAGGAACGCCGCCAGGCTGGTGTCGAGGAACCAGCCCATCCAGACGCTTTCGCCCTCGCCGTGCTGGCCGACGCGGTTCATGCCGTCGTTCCAGTCGCCGCCGCCGAACAGCGGCAGCCCATGGCGACCGGTCGCGAGACTCGCATCGAGCGCGCGGGCGCAATGTTCATAGAGGCTGGCCGATACCTCCGAGATTGTCGGCTGGAAGAAGTTTTCGGCCTCGCCCGGCGCCAGCGTCGGGCCGGCCAGAAAGGCGATGCTCTCGTCGAGTACCGCGCTGTCGCCGGTGGTCGTCAGATATTGCGCCGTCACCAATGCCAGCCAGACGCGGTCGTCGGCGAAGCGGGTGCGCACGCCATTGCCGGCTTGCGGCAGCCACCAATGCTGGACATCGCCTTCGACGAATTGCCGCCCGGCGGCGCGCAACAAATGCGCGCGGGCGATCGCCGGGCGCGCCGCCGCCAGCGCCATGACGTCCTGCAACTGGTCGCGGAAACCATAGGCGCCGCTGGCCTGGTAGAAGGCCGAACGCGCCCGCACCCGGCAGGCCAATGTCTGGTAAAGCAGCCAGCCGTTGAGCATGATATCGAGCGAGCGATCGGGCGTCTTGACCTGGACCTGACCGAGGACCGAAGCCCAATCGGCTTTGACCTCGTTCAGGACCGCGTCGAGATCGGCCGACCGATAGCGTTCGACGAGTTCGCGTGCGGCGTCGGCGCCGGTCGCTTCGCCGAGCAGGCAGATGATTTCGATGCTGGCGCCGGCGGCCAGTTCTACTTGCGTCTGCATCGCGCCGCAGGGATCGAGTCCGGCGCCGACGCGGTTCGAGAACGGCGCCTCGCTCGCCAGTCCCCCGGGATCATCGAGGCCGCCGTTGCGGCCGATGAATTCACGACGGTCGCCGGTCCAGCCGGTCTGGCGGCCAGCAAGATCGAGAAAGGCCACACGCTCGGCAAAGGCCGGATACCAGCGGTTGCTGGCGAACATCGCGCCGGTCACAGGATCGATCGTGGTGACGGTGAAGGGCGCCGCCGCCGCGCGCGATGGCCCCAGCACCCAGGCGACATAGGCCGCGACCGTCAACCGCCGCGCTCGGCCCGAACCGTTGCGGATGGTCAGCCGCGAGATCTTCACCGGGTCGGCGAGCGGCACGTATTCGAGCAGTTCGAAATCGAGGCCCGACACCGAATAGTCGAAGCGGCTATAGCCCCAGCCATGGCGGGCGGAATATGTCCCGGCGTGATCGCGGATCGGCGCGGCGGTCGGGCTCCACAGCGCGCCGCTGTCGTCGTCGCGGATATAAAAGGCCTGGCCGGCGGGATCGTCGACAGGGTCGTTTGACCACGGCGTCAACTGGTGTTCGCGGCTGTTGCCGGCCCAGGTGAAGCCGGCGCCGTCGGCGGACACCTGGAAGCCGAAGTCGGGATTGGCGATGACGTTGATCCACGGCAGCGGCGTCGTCTGGCCCGGACCCAGCGTGATCGCATATTCGCGGCCACCGTCGGCAAAGCCGCCGATGCCGTTGAAGAATTCCAGTTGCGGCGTCGGCGCGGCCGGACGGCCGGCGATAGCCTCGGCGGAGCGACGCGGCCGCCGGCGCGGCAACGCGGCTTCGCGCCGGGCATCGAGCTGGTTGGCGAGACGGCCGTTCTGCGCATCGATGACGACGCGCGCCACCGACAGCAGCAGCGCCCGCGTCGCCTCGGGGATCAGGTCGGCACGCAGCACGAAGACCGCGCCCGGGCTGCGTTCGCCGAACTGCGCCCGCGACTGGCTGGCGCGGACAAGACCTTCAAGGGCGCTCTGCAGGTCCTGGATGTACGATGTGCCGCGATCGTTGATGATCACCAGGTCGAAGGCAAGCTGCTTCATCCGCCAATAATCCGTCGCCTGCACAAGGTCGCGCGCCACCACCAGATTCTCGATGTCCGATATGCGCAGCACGATGATTGGCAGGTCGCCCGATATTCCCAGCGGCCATAGCCCCGATTGCGCTCCGCAGCCTTGTTCGATCGCCTCCGCCGCCGGACGCAACCCGGCCGACAGATAGAGCATGCGGCCGGCAAGCCGCTGGAACTGGGCGGCTTCGCCGGCGCCGAGGCGCAAATGGTGGAGCTGGATCTGCGCCTGGGTAAAGGCGAGCGTCGCGGCGCGGTCAAAGGCCGGCGCCGTATCGTGCTTGTCGATCATGTCGACAACCGCCTGGCGGCTCGATCCGGCCATCGTCCAGAAGCTGACATGCGCGGTTTCGCCGGGAGCCAAGCGCACCCGGGTGCGCAGCACGAACGCCGGGTCAAGAACGGTTCCAATCGATCCGCTCAGCGAGCGGCCATCGACGATGGCGCGCGGGATGCGCGCGTTGCAGCCGCGCCCGAGGAACTGGGCACGATCGGTCTCGAACTCGGTGGCGCCGACGGCATGGGAATCGACGACCATCGAATGCGCCGCCCAGGTTTCGGCTTCATCGGGGTCGCGGCGGCGTCGATGGGCGAGCAGGGCGCCGCAATAACCAAGATATTCGGTTTCGATGAACAGCTTGGAAAACGCCGGATGGGCGATGTCGGCGGCCTGCGGCGCCAGCGACAATTCGGCATAGGAGGTGATCTCGATGACGCGTGACGCGCTGCCGGCGTTGGTGATGGCGATGCGGCGAACCTCGGAATCATCCTCGGCCGACACCAGCACGGTCATGGTGGTGGTCAGGTCGCCGTCGCGGCGCACGAACTCGGCGCGATCCTCGTTGAAGGTCACGGCATAGCTGTCGGGCTCGCGCCGGGTCGGCTGGAACCCCGCCGACCAGATTTCGCCATTGTCGACATCGCGCAGGAAGATGTACGAGCCCCAGTCGTCGCACGTCGGGTCTTCGCGCCAGCGCGAAACGGCAATGTCGCGCCAGCGGCTGAAGCCCGATCCGGCGGCGGTCAGCATCACCGTGTAGCGACCGTTCGACAGCAAGTGCGTCGCAGGTGTCGGCGTGCCGGCACTGGTGAAGTGCCGCCCCGCCGGCCGTTCGATGCTTTTCACCTTTGCCGCGGGCTTGGCCTCCTCGCTCGCGGACGAGATTTCGGGCGCGATCACGCGGGGCATGCGTTCCTGAAGCAGCAATTCGGCGGCCTTGACCATCGGCTCGGCATGGAAGCGGTCGCGCATCACGCCGCCCAGCACGGTGTTGGCCAGTGCGACGATCGTCATGCCCTGGTGATGCGCCATGAAGTTGCGAACGATCGCGACAGCGGCGCCCTTGTGCAGCCGCGACTGCGTGTAATCGAGCGCGTCGTAAAAGCCATAGCGGCCCTTGGCGCCGGCGGCTTCGAGCCGTTCGAAATTGACGATGGCGGCGTGCGGCTCGACCATCGCGGCAAGCGCGGTCGCATAGGGGGCCAGCACGAGATTGTCGCCAAGGCCGCGCTTGAGACCAAGGCCAGGGACGCCGAAATTCGAATATTGATAGGTCGATTCGAGATCGCGGGCGTTGAAAGCCGATTCGGATATGCCCCAGGGGTGGCCGTGCTGCCGCCCATATTCGATGTGCCTGCTGACGACGCGGAATTCGGTCCGTTCGATCAGGCTGCCGAAAGGCGGCGACATGACCAGCGCCGGCATCAGATATTCGAACATCGATCCCGACCAGGAAATCAGCACAGGGCCAGCGGTGACCCAGGTCACGGCATGCCCCAGCCTGAACCAGTGGCGGGCCGGGACGTCGCCCTTGGCGATGGCGAGGAAGCTGGCGAGCCGCGCCTCCGAGGCGAGGAGATCATAGCAATTGTCGTCGAGGCTGCCGTCCGCCACCGCATAACCGATCGCCAGAAGCTTGCGTTCGGGATGCAGCATGAAGGCGAAATCCATCTCGAGCGCCATCGCCCGGGCGGCGCCGGCCAATGCCAGCAGCCGTTCCCACGCTGTTTCGACGTCGACATCGACCGCCAGGTCGCGGCGATGGCTGTCGATGGTGGCGCGGATGGCGGCCATCCAGAAGCGCAGGTCGGCATCGGCCGCGATCGCCGGGCCGGTGGCTTCGAACACGGTGGCTTCGGCCGCTGCCGCCGCCTCGGCGAGATGGTTCCAGTCGATGCTGCCAGCGTCGGCACGTCGCAGATGCGACGCCAGATCGGCGAACGCGGCATCGACCGCGGCTAGCGGCGCGCTATCTTGTTGATGGGGCAGGGCGGCGCTCGCTTCGCGGGGCAGGGCGGCGCTCGCTTCGCGCGCCAGGGCAAGCGCATCCCAGACGCCGGCGACCCTTGCCGACAGGCTGGGCGCGACGCTGCACCATTGGTCACAGGCATTGGCGAGCGTGATCAAATGCCCGGCGAGATTGCCGCTGTCGACCGACGAGACATAATGCGGATCGAGAACCCGGCAATCGCGGGTGTCGTACCAATTGTAGAAATGGCCACGGAACCGCGCGAGACGCGACATCGCCGCCATCGTGACGTCGAGCCGATCGATCGCCTCAAGCATGCCGATCCAGCCGAAATCGCGCGCGCTCGCCACCGACAGCAGATAGATTCCAAGATTGGTCGGCGAGGTGCGGTGGGCGATGACCGGGGTGGGATCTTCCTGGAAATTGTCGGGCGGCAGCATATTGTCGGCCGGGGTCACGGTGAACTCGAAATAGCGCCAGGTTTGCCGCGCCAGACGGCGCAGGACCCGCGCATCCTTGCCGTCGATGGTCAGCCGCGGCGGCGGCATCGGCGGCGTGCTGAGCCGGCAGGCCACCGCCGGCGACAGCATCCACACCAGGCCGAAAGCCAGCGCCAGCGGCCATGTCGCCTCGCCCGCGAAAACGGCGACGCCGACGCCGAGACCGGACAGGATGATCGCGCCGGGCATGCGCCGATAAAAGCCGGCGGTGTCGAGCGTCATGCCGTGCGCCAGTTGCGCCGCCGGCACCCATTGCAGCATGTGACGGCGCGTCATCGTCAGGCGCACCAGCGTCCGGACGATGGCGTCGCCCATCAGCCAGGCCTGGTCGGCAATAAAGACGACGACCAGCGCGCAACGCGCCAGGGCAAGGCGGAGATCGCTTCCCAGAACGCGGATCTGCCCGGCAAGGCTGGCGCCGGCCGGCCAGTGCGACAGGCTTTCGAGGAAGGGAATCAGCGCCGGCACCCCCATCACGAGCAGCACAAAGCCGGTCCACGGCGCCGCCGCCGCCAGCGGCATCGTCCAGCCTGCCAGCAACGCCAGGACGTATGCCGGCGCCGTCAGGCTGCGCCGCAGATTGTCGAGCATCTTGGCCCGGCCGGTCATCGGCACCGCCGACCCGTGACCAGGCGCAAGGCCCAGGATCCACGGCAATAATTGCCAGTCGCCACGCGCCCAGCGGTGGTGGCGCAGCGATGCCACGTCATAGCGTTCGGGAAACTCCTCGACGACCTCGACATCGGACGCGAGGCCGGCGCGGGCAAAGACGCCTTCGAACAGGTCATGGCTGAGCAAGGTCGAATCGGGCACGCGACCGACCAGCGCGGCCTCGAAGGCATCGATGTCGTAGATGCCCTTGCCGGCGTAGGAGCCCTCGCCCAACAGGTCCTGGTAAACGTCGGACACCGCCGCCGAATAGGGATCGATGCCGCCGTGGCTCGAAAACAGCCGCTGGAACAACGAGCCTTCAT
>JANNJH010000311.1:0-3461 GCA_031405775.1 Sphingomonadales bacterium
CCACCCGGCGGGGCCCCCCCCCCCCGCGGGCCCGGCGCCGCCGTTTACACCGAAACCGCTCGCCGCTCTTGCAGTGGGGCGCCCCGGGGCGGGTGCCCCCCAACTGCAAAAGACGCTAGAGGCTCGCGGTCGGTATCAGCCTGAGGGCGGCCGGCACATTCTCGCGCCACAGCGCGGCAGCGCGCTGGCGCGGCGGCGCGTCCTCGACCAGCGACGCGATCTGTGCCCTTGACAGCCCGGATCGCTCGCAAAAGAACGGATGGCGCGGCGTCCGCGCGAAATAACTGTGGAAAATTGCCGCCCGGTCCTGCGTCACCGCCGGCTCGCCGCGATGGAAATACCCGGCGGTGTCGGCAAAGATGACCGTGCCCGCCGACCCTTCGCAGGTAAGGACATCGTGCTTGTAATTGACGCCGAACATCCGGTGCATGTCGCCGCCGGTATAGGGCGGATAATGGAAACCCTGGGCATCGTGCTGGACACGGTCACTGCGCCGAAGCAACTGGAACGGTCCGCCGCCTTGACCGACGTCATTGCAATAGACCGCGACCTTCAACATCCGCCGGTCCTCGCGATCCCGGTGCCAGCTGCGTGTCGCGACGGCGCGGCGATCGGCGACCGTGTAGATGATGTTCAGCCCGTCATAGGCAACGGGAAGGCCGATATAGGCCTCGGCGATATCAAGCAGCCGGTCTTCAACACCCCATGTGAAGATCTCTGGCCGGGCGACGATTTCCCCGGACGGGACGGCGGTAAACGGCACACCGTTGCGCGTCTGGCGCCAGGCCTCCTCTGAAAAGTCCCTGGCCAGTTCCTGCCCAGCGCCGAGCATGGCACCCGACCCGGCGATGCCCAGCGCCATGAGCGAGGTGACATGGATACCGTCACGCTTCAGTCCGGCGACAATCTCGGCATCGAGCCCGCTGAGTTCGGGAAGCTGGGCGCGATGCCCGGCCAGCGCCCGGTCATATCGCGCCGCAAGCAGGTGCTTTACCGGCCCCATGTTGGACACATGCAGGGCCAGCCGACCCGTCATGTCGCCCAATTGCCTGATGCGGTTCTGGATTTGAACTCTCGCCATCAACACCACCCTCGTCGTTCATTGCCGGCGCCAGTGCAAGGGTCTTCCATATGATTGCCCCCTGATCTGTTCCGGCTCCAGGCCTGTAGCCATGGGCCATGAAAGGAATGCCGCGTTCGCGACTTTGAATGCCGTGATATTATCACGGCCCTGCCGGTTCGATAATTCCGGCTTCCCAGTGGGATGAAACCACCATTCTCGCAGGCGCGCCGATGGTCCAGGGTTATATTCGCTCGCGCCAAACCAGCGCTGGCGTCAGGCCATCACGCCGGCAATGACGCGATTTCGCGCCCAATGCCGCGCGAACCAGCGACCGAGGTTGGACAAGCAGTGTTGCTGTCGCCCAGTCGAAAAGGCCTATCGGCCGTCGCCTTTGCGAATCGCATGGGTTCGATAATGAATATTGTTGATATCACCCGGTCACCGCCGGGTGGCCGCATGGCTGGGGCGGCAGGATTCGAACCTGCGAATGCCGGCATCAAAAGCCGGTGCCTTACCGCTTGGCGACGCCCCATCGGCGAGGCGCCGGACCTAAGTCAGTCGCGCGCATCCGGCAACATAAATCCGCAACGCCGCGGCATCATTCCGCCCGTCGCGGCTGCGGCCTACTCCGCTGGCTGGCCGTCGACCGCGGTCCCCGAAGCGCGCGTTGCCATCATCACGCCGATATAGATCAGCACCGAAACCGCCAGCCAGACCAGCCCGGTGCCCGGCCACAGCAGCGCCGCCGCATTCGGCAACCCGACCATCGCCAGATACACCCACAGGCCGCGCGGCCAGCCGATGCGCTCATGCAGATGGTGATGAAGGTGATTGCGATCGCCTTCGAACGGCGATCGCCGCTGCATGACGCGCACCGCCATCAACCGCACCGTATCGAGCACCGGGATAACGAACATCACCGCAACGTCGTCGGCGCGCATCGTCTCGAAATCATGATTATAGGCATGGATCGCCAACAGCCCGAACAGCGCCGAAATCGCATAGCAACCGCCATCGCCCAGAAACAGCTTTCCCGCCATGTTGAAGCCGCCGATCACCAGCAGCGCCGCGCCGGTCGCCGCCAGCACCGGGAACATCGCCGCCGGCGAATGCGCCGCCAGCACGACCGTCCATATCAACCCCATGCCGATGACGATGCCGTTCTTGCCATCGGCAAGGTTGACCGCATTGAGCAGCCCGAGCAGGCAAATCAGGGTAAAGCCATCGCCCCAGGCGCCGAGCAGCCACAGCCGCTCCTGGCCCGAAAAGCGCAGGAAGGCGAGGCTGAAATCCGGGGCATCGCCGACCACCAGCACCAGCACCGCGAACGCCGCCCCCAGCCGCAACACCGGCGACAAACGAAAGCGATCATCGACCACCCCGATGATGAACATCGCCGCCACCGTGCCCGCCAGCCACGCCAGGTGCAGCCCCGGCGACGGCGCCATCGCCTCGACCAGCAACGCCGCGCCCACCGATGCACCGGCAACCGCAAGCCCGCCGACCAGCGGCGTGATGCCGTCATGGCGTTTGCGACCGCCATCGCTATCAGGGTAATCGAGCAGCAGAAAAAAGTCGCCAATGCGCCGGGCATTGACCCCGACAAGCAGCGCGAACACCAGCGCAATGCCTGCCGTCACCGCCGAAAGCGCCATCATCGACAAGTTATGCCTGCCCCTTTCCGAGGTGTTAAACTGGCGTTTCGCAATTTCGACGCGCAACTCCCTAGCCACGAACCCGTTTCCAAAGCAAGTATGCAGGTATTATTACGGAGGCTGACGAATGCTGGTCGTTGTCACAGGCGTTGCCGGGTTTATCGGCGCCCATGTCGCCAAGGCGTTGCTGGCGCGGGGGTGCGGCGTCATCGGCATCGACAATCTCAACGCCTATTACCCGGTGGCGCTCAAGCACGCCCGGCTCGAACGGCTGATCGGCACGCATCCGGATTTCCGTTTTGTCGCCGCCGATTTCGCCGATCGCGCCGCGCTGGCGACCGCGATCGGGCCGGCGCCGATCGACAGCATCGTGCATCTGGGGGCGCAGGCCGGAGTCCGCCATTCGATCGAAGCGCCGCGCGACTATGTCCACAGCAACCTTGTCGGCCAGCTTGAGATCCTCGAACTGGCGCGCGCGATGAAGGTCGGCCACCTCGTCTATGCCTCGTCATCGTCGGTCTATGGCGATGCGGCGCGGCTGCCGCTCGATGCCGAGGTTCGCGCCGACCGGCCGGTGTCCTTCTACGCCGCCACCAAAAAGGCCAATGAACAGATGGCCGAAAGCTATGCGCATCTTTACCGCGTGCCGATGACGGGCCTGCGCTTTTTCACCGTCTATGGCCCCTGGGGCCGCCCCGACATGGCGCCCTGGCGCTTTGCCGAGCGCGTCCTCGCCGGAACGC
>JANNJH010000312.1:0-4736 GCA_031405775.1 Sphingomonadales bacterium
GCCTTCTGCCGCAAGAGCCGGCGCTTGTCTTTGAGGCCGAAGAGGTAGTCCTTCTTGGCCGCCACCACGACTTCGGCGTTGGCCTTCGAGTAGGCGCCAGCGTCGTAGGTGATGAGCTCAAAGGCGCTGCCGTGGTGGGCATGCAGGTCGCCAAATGGGGCAACAGCCTCGCCATCCGCATTCCCGCCGCCGTCGCCCATATCCTTGATCTGAAGGAAGGCGACGACATCCGGGTCATTGCCGCCGGCAGCGCAGACGCGGTGCTGATCGAACGCACACCGACGCAAACCGCCGCACGTACGGCAATGCTGGCGCGGCTGGATCGTTTCGTTGGAAAACTGCCCGCCGATTGGAAGTTCGACCGCGAAGAAGCGAATGCCCGCTAGTTTTTTCGACAGCAACATCCTGCTCTACACGATCTCGACCGACCCGGTAAAACGCCTGCAGTCTCGCGCGCTGGTCGATGCCGGCGGCACGATCAGTGTCCAGGTGCTTAACGAGGTTGCCAACGTCGCCCGTCGCAAGATGCAGCTGAATTGGCCTGACATCCGCAGCCTCTTGCAACCGTTTCGTGACATGCTGGCCATTGTCGATGTCACCGAGGCCATTCACGAACACGGCGTCGGCCTCGCCGAACGCTGTGGCTTTTCCGTTTATGATGCCATGATCGTAGCGGCCGCGCTCGCTGCCGATTGCGATACTTTGTGGTCGGAAGACATGCACCACGGCCTTGTTGTTGAAGCGCGGTTGACCATCCGCAATCCGTTCCTCGCCTGAAGCGCCCAATAGCCGCATGGCTGCCATGCGCGGAACGCCCACTCGACCGCTGCCGCTCTCTCCCCTATGCGGCTATGCACAATGAATGCCCCTGCCACCATAACACCCCGCGTTCCGACGCGCGGTGAAATCCTGCTCCTGGGGTCGCTGACGGCATTCGGCGCTGTCACCATCGATCTTTACCTGCCGACTTTGCCCAACATCGCGCGGGACTTCGCCGTGTCGCCGGCGACCGTGCAGTTGACGTTCACCGCCTTTTTCATCGGCATGGGGCTGGGGCAGATGGTCTATGGCCCGCTCAGCGACCGGGTTGGCCGGCGGCCGGCGGTGCTGCTCGGCTGCTTCGTCTATATCCTCGCCAGCCTGGCCTGCGCCTTTGCACCGTCGATCGAATGGCTGGTGGCGGGGCGCTTTGCCCAGGCTTTGGGCTGTTGCGCCGGCATGGTGGTGGCGCGCGCCGTGGTCCGCGACCGTTACGACCATCGCGATTCGGCGCGGATATTCTCGCTGCTGGTGCTCGTGCTGGCGGTGGCGCCGATGCTCGCGCCCAGCGTCGGCGGCTGGCTGGCGACGATGTTTTCGTGGCGCGCGGTGTTCGTCGTGCTGGCGGTGTTTGGGCTGGCGGTGGGCGCGGCGGTGTGGTTCCGGCTCGATGAAAGCCGGTCGCCCGAGACCGCGGCCAAGGCGCGCGGCGAATCGTTCGTCGGCGCCTATGTCGACCTGCTCAAAAGCCGGCGGTTGCTTGGCTACACATTGGTCAGCGCCTTCAACGGCGCGACAATTTTCAGTTATATCGCCACCGCCCCCGACCTCATCATCGACATTTGGGGGTTCAGCCAGTTCCAGTTCGGCCTGATCTTTGCCGCCATCGCCGTCGGGATCATCGGCGCCAGCCAGTTCAATCGCCGGTTGCTGCTGCATTATACGCCCGATCGGATACTGGGGGTCGCCGGCATTTTCGCCGCGCTGTTCGGCGCGGCGTTGCTGGCGACGGCGCTGCTCGGCGCCTCGAAATGGCTGGTGATGGCGGCGCTGTTCGCGGTGCTGACATCGAACGGCTTCATCGGCGCCAATGCGCTGGCCGGGGCGTTGAATGTCGATCCGTTGCGCGCCGGCGCCACGTCGGGGCTGTTCGGTTCGGCGAATTTCGCGCTGGGCGCCGCGGCGTCGGCGATCGCGGCGGCGCTGCATGACAATACGCCGGTGCCGGTGGCGCTGGTCATCTGCATCAGCCTGATTCTCGCGGCCGCCGCGTATTTCGGCCTTGCCCGCCAGCCGCACGGAGATTCCGCATGACCGATGGCGTTTTCGGCCTGCGCGCCTTCCTGCTGGCGCTGGCGGTGGTCGCTGTCTGGGGAACGAATTTTGTCGTCATCCGGCTCGGCCTCGATAGTTTGCCGCCGTTGTTGTTCGCGGCGCTGCGCTTCACCCTTGTTGTTGTTCCGGCGCTTTTTTTCCTCAAGCGTCCGGCGGTGTCGTGGCGCGACCTTGCCGCTTTTGGGCTGTTGATCGGAGCCCAGTTCGGGCTGATGTTCATCGCCATCGATGGCCTGATCGCGCCGGGCCTCGCCAGCCTTGTGGTGCAGGTGCAGGTGGCGTTCACCATCGGCCTTGCCATGCGCGGCACGGGCGAACGGCTGGTGCCCGTGCAATATGCGGCGCTGGCGCTGGCCATCGCCGGCCTCGCCATCATCCTGGCGCATACCGGCGGCACCACGACGCCGCTCGGGATCGCTCTCATCATCGGCGCGGCGCTGGCCTGGTCGCTGGGCAACATGGTGCAGCGCCGGGTGGGGCGCGTCGACATGCTGGCGTTCGTCGTCTGGTCGGGGCTGTTCGCGGTGCCGCCGCTGTTCGCGCTGGCGCTGATCTTCGAAGGCGGCCCGCGTATCATTCAGGCGGTGTCCGCCGCCGGCCCCGGCGTCTGGGCGGCGGTGGCGTGGCAGGCGGTCGCCAACACCATGTTCGGCTATGCCGCCTGGGGGTGGCTTTTGGCGCGCTATCCGGCGGCGTCGGTGGCGCCAATGGCGTTGCTGGTGCCGGTGTTCGGCATCGGCGCCGCCGCCATCTGGCTCGGCGAGCCGCTTCCGGGGTGGAAGCTGCTCGCCGCGGCGCTGATCATCGGTGGGCTGGCGGTCAATCTGTTGGGCGCCCGCCGCGTCGCTGCTATTTGATCGTGTAGTTATACGGCTCGGTCTTGGCCATCGCGGCCTGCCATGCCGGGCGTGCCTGAAGTCGCTTGGCATAGGCCAGAATGTTGGGGAAATCCGCCCCCATGCTCCGCGCCGAGGCGATTTCGGCGATGAAGCTCATCATGATGTCGGCGCCTGAAAGCGTGTTTTCGACCAGCCAGTCGTTGCCGCCGAGCTGGGCGGAAAAATACGCCACATGCGCGCCGATCTGTTCCTCGATGCGCGGCCGCAGCGGCGCCGCGGCATCGCCAAGCCGCGCCGTGTACATCGCCAGCAGGAACGGCGTCATCGCCGAACCTTCGGCAAAATGCAGCCATTCGAGATAGGTTTCATGCGCATCGCTGCCGGGGGCGGGGGCAAGCCGGCCACCGCCGTGACGGCGGATGATGTAATCGGTGATGGCGCCCGATTCGGCGACGACGCGCCTACCATCGGTAAGAACCGGCGACTTGCCGAGCGGATGCACCGCCTTCAACGCCGGCGGCGCCAGGTTTGTCACCTTGTCGCGGGCATAATGCTTGATCGCATAGGGCAGCGCCAGTTCCTCGAGCAGCCAGACGATGCGCTGCGAACGGCTGTGGTTGAGATGATGGACGGTGATCATGTCGCACTCCCTTGGTTGCCCGCAACCTAGCCGCATTTCGTTGCCACCGGAAATCGCCTAGTGCGTCTGGGTCATGGCGATCATCATCCCCGAAACCGAGCTCGACGAAAGCTTCATCCGCGCCTCCGGCCCTGGCGGGCAGAACGTCAACAAGGTGTCGACGGCGGTGCAGTTGCGCTTCGATGTCCGCGCCTCGCCGAGCCTGCCCGACGAAGTCGCGGTCAGGCTGATGCGGCTGGCGGGCAGCCGGTTGACGCGCGACGGCGTGCTGATCATCACCGCCGAGCGCTTTCGCACCCAGGATCGCAATCGCGCCGATGCGCGCGAACGGCTGGCGGCGCTGGTGGCGCAAGCCGAGGTGCGGCCGGTCAAGCGCCGGCCGACAAAACCGAGCACCGGGTCGAAGGAACGCCGTCTCGCTGGCAAGGCGGTGCGTTCGGGTGTAAAACAAGCCCGGACAAAAGTGCGACAGGACGATTGAACCATTTCGCCGGTCGGGCGTTTGTTGGGTTCCGCTTTCAAAACGCAGCGCAGAGACGTATCTGCGCTGCTTCATTTAACCCCCGAAAGGAATACCGCATGGAGATCAATAAAGCCACCATCGGCGGCGGCGTGGACGAATTCACCGGCAAGGTCCAATCGGCCTTCGGTAGCGCCGTTGGTGACACGCCGACGCAGGTCGAAGGCAAGATTCACGAGCTGAAGGGCAAGGCCGAACAGGCCTTTGGCAAGGCCAAGGAGGTTTATGGCAAGGCCAGCGAAACGGCCAGGAGCTGGGCCGACCAGGCACCCGACGCCGCTCGCGAAGCGCGCGCAACGGCGACCCGCATCGCCGAGGAAAGCACCGCCAAGGTACGCCAGACGGTCCAGGAACAGCCAGTTGCCGTTCTCGCCGGCGGCATCGCGCTGGGCTTTGTGGTCGGCTGGCTGTTGAGCGGTCGCAAGAACTGAGGCGCGGCCCGGTCGTTCGCAGCGAGGCTGCGCGAGGCTGCGCGAGGTTGCGCGAGGCTGGGCGCAAGACTGAACGGCGGCGGGGGGGGGGGAAAACCCCCCCCCCCGCCCCCCCCCCGCGGGGGGGGGCCCCCCGAAAGACAGAAAAACCACGGGGGGGGGGGCGAGGAAACCAAAAAAAAACCCCCCCCGAGGCGGGGGGGGGAAAAAAA
>JANNJH010000313.1:0-2262 GCA_031405775.1 Sphingomonadales bacterium
ACGTCGCCGACCGCGAACTGGTTGATCTGGTTCACCGGGTCCGGCGAGAGCGAGCGGGCCGCTCCTTGATAAACAGTCGTCGAGTCGAGGAACCGGTCACAAATCACGACCTTGCCGGCATTGAGCGCCGGCAGCAGGACTTCGCGCACGAGCTGTGCGCGGCTTGCGGCGAAAAGCAGCAGCTCCGTCTCCGGATGCATGGCTTCGCTGCCATTCGCGCGGATGAGGAGATGGCGGATGTCTTCCCCGATCGGGGTGCCGCCGGGTTCGCGCGTGACGACGACCTTGCGGCCGAGCTTTTCGAGATGCGGGACGAGCAGTTCGATCTGCGTCGTTTTGCCGCTGCCCTCAGGGCCTTCAAAGGAGATCAGCAAGCCGGTTTGTTTTCCGCTCATGGTTTCAGGAGGAGGGGTTACCAACCGCGCAGGAACGCATCAACATCATTGAGTGAGGGGCTTTGCGCGGAGCGCACATAGTAGCCCGAAAAACACACGCCGAGGGTCAAACACGCCTCGGGGGTGAGCCCAAGTAATTCCGCCGTCACGAAGCCCGCGTTAAAATGATCGCCGGCGCCGGTCGTGATCTTTGGTGTCTCGCAATACGGCCCGGGCACCCACCATGTGCCGTCGCGCGTGGCGCACGCGGCGGATTCCTTCGGATGGACGACCACCGTGGCGATTTGCAGGCGGTCGCGGATCGCGCGGGCGAGCGCCTGTAAACCCGGCGCATCCGGCGGACCGGCCGCCGGGCTGGTGTTCTTCCACGGTGCCGATGATGTCGAGACCGCGCGTGTCCAGGCGCTGTGCGTGTCGTTTGCCGGCATCCTGCAATTTCTCTGGCTGTTATGGGCGTGCCTGCGCGCCGATATCAAGCTGCGCCTGCGGCTGCCGCATCTTGGGCAAAAGGTCCGGCAACTGCTCGCCATCATCGGCCCGGCGGCGCTCGGGTCCGGCGCGGTGCAGTTCAACCTGCTGATCTCGACGGCGCTGGCGGCGCGCTTCCTCCCCGAAGGCGCCGTCAGCTTTCTCTATTATGCCGATCGCCTCAACCAGCTGCCGCTCGGCCTGATCGGCATCGGCGTCGGCACGGCGCTGCTGCCGGCGCTGTCGCGGCAACTCGGCGCCGGCAATGACGCCGTCGCCGGCCACACCCAGAATCGCGCCGTCGAACTCGTGTTGCTGCTGACGCTGCCGGCCGCCGCGGCGCTGACGGTTGCGGCCTTCCCGATCATTCGGGCGCTGCTCGAACATGGCCGCTTCCTGCCCGCCGACACGCTGGCGACGGCGCACGCGCTCGCCGCCTTCTCGCTCGGCCTGCCGGCCTATGTGCTCATCAAGGTGCTCACCCCCGGCTTCCACGCCCGGCAGGACACGAAAATGCCGGTGCGCATCGCCATCGCCTCGATGGTGGTCAACCTTGTCGGCAACCTCATCCTGATCTGGCCGCTCGGCCATGTCGGCATCGCTTTGTCGACGGCGGCGGCGGCGTGGGTCAACGCCATCGCGCTCTGGCTGGTGCTGCGCCATCGCGGCCATTTCGTCATCGACGCGCGCCTGCGCCGTTCGGTGATCCGGCTGCTGGTCGCCACCGCCGCGATGGTCGCCGTGCTGCTCGGGCTCGATCGGCTGCTCGCCGGCTTCGCCGACGGCGGCCTTGCCGTGCGCATCATCAGTCTCGGCGTGTTGCTCGGCGCCGGCGGCATCGCCTATCTGGTCGCCGCGCGCTGGCTCGGCATCTTCACGATCGCCGAGCTTCGCAGCCAATTCTCCCGCAAAGGCACACCGCAATGAGCCGCGTTTTCTCGGGCATCCAGCCGACCGGCAGCCTCCACCTCGGCAATTATCTTGGCGCCATCCGGAACTGGGTGACGATGCAGGACCAGCACGAGTGCATCTATTGCGTCGTCGATCTCCACGCCATCACCGTGGCGCAGGACCCGGCGACGCTGCGGGGCGGCATCCGCGAGATGACCGCCGCGCTGCTGGCCAGCGGCATCGACCCGGCGCGCGCCATCCTGTTCCCGCAAAGCCAGGTCCGCGTCCACGCCGAACTCGCCTGGGTGCTGATGTGCACCGCCCGCATGGGCTGGCTCAACCGCGCCAAAACGGGCAGCCCGCAATGACACCGTCCGCGGCAATCCCGTTGTAATTCTCTCCCGGTCACGCCGCGCGTGCTTGCTGCGCACCCGCAACCTGGTCCAATATGCCGCAATCATCGAGGTCGGCGTGCAATGCCTGCCGCTCGCCATCGGTCAGCGGCAGC
>JANNJH010000314.1:0-3588 GCA_031405775.1 Sphingomonadales bacterium
CCGGCAGTTCCGCCAGCCGGGCGATGAGGCCGGGAAGCGTCGCCGAATCGCTGGCGCCGCCATCATAGGCATTCACATTCTGGCCAATCAGCGTGATCTCGACGGAGCCGGCGGCGACCAGCGCTTGCGCTACGGCGATCAGGCCGCCCATCGGCCGCGAGGTTTCGCCGCCGCGCGTATAAGGCACGACGCAGAAGGTGCAGAATTTGTCGCAGCCTTCCTGCACGGTCAAAAAGGCGCTGGCGCCCTGGTGGCGGCGTGCCGGCAGATGGTCGAACTTGGGGCTGGCCGGCATGTCGGTGTCGATGGCGCGGCCCCAGCGCGCGCCGCGGGCGTCTTCGGGAATCGCCGCGGCCTGGCGCAGCAGTTCGGGCAGGCGGTGATAGGCCAGCGGCCCGACGATGACATCGACAGCCGGCGCCCGGCGGCCGATCTCGGTGCCTTCGGCCTGCGCCACGCAGCCGGCGGCGACGATGACCGGGCGCGAACCGTCGGCGCGCGGCTTCCGCAGCCGGCCGATGTCGGAATAGAGCTTTTCGGCGGCCTTTTCGCGGATATGGCAGGTGTTGAGGACGACGATATCGGCGTCGGCGGCGCTGTCGGTGGCCACATGACCCTGCGCCCCGAGCAGATCGCCCATGCGTTCGGAATCATAGACATTCATCTGGCAGCCAAAGGATTTGACAAAGTAACGTGACACTGGCTGCGGCGACTCCGGCTTGGTTTGACCGATCATAGCGGCTGCGAACGCGGCGGTCATCCCCGCATCAGCTTGCGATAACCATTGCCGATCACCGTCTCGCAATGCTGCGCCAGCGTCTTGCGACTGGCGAAATCGGCGGCGCGCACCGGCGGGTGGAAGATGATTTCGGCGCGCACCCGGCCCAGCCCGAGGAACGCCATCGCGTGCGGCATCAACTTTGTCTCGCCGATCCAGGCGAGATCGGGCAGGCGCTGGCGCGTCACCGGCAGGCCGTTGATCCGCGTATAGGCGATGGTGACCGGCTGGATCAACACATCGGGCAGCCCCTCGGTGACCGCGAACAGCGAAGTCTTGAACGGCAGCATCGCCACCCCGTCGCTGTTGGTGCCTTCGGGAAACATGATGATGTTGTCGCCGCCCGCCAACCGTTCGCCGATGGCGTCGCGCTGGCCGGCGGTGGCGCTGCGGCGGGCGCGATCGACATAGACGGTGCGCGCCAGCGTCGCCAGCCAGCCGACCAGCCCCCAGCCGCCGACTTCGGACTTGGCGACGAAGGCGGCATCGATGCGCGCGCCGAGCACCGGGATATCGGCCCAGGACAGATGGTTGGCGACGAACAGCACGCCGGGCCCGCGCGTCAGCGCATCAATGACCGGCTGGGCGCGGTCGCCGTGACAGACGATGTCGATGCCGAACGAGCGGACGATGCCGCGGTGGAAAAGCACCGGCAGATGCGCCTTTTTCCGGCGGGCCAGGCCGCGCAGCATCAGTTCGGCGGGCACCAGCAGCGACGCGGTGGCAAGCGCGCCGGCAACGCCCCTGGCGGCGCCGAAGCGCTGGAACCGCCCGCTGCGCCGCGCGCGCTGCAATGCCGAGGACTCCGGGGCCGAGGATTCCGGGGCCAAGGATTCCGGGGGGGCGAGCGGGTTCATCGGCGGACCCGCCGCGATCATTCGGCGGCCTTGATCGCGACCCCATACAGCTCCATGCGATGGTCGACGAGGCGATAGCCGAGCCGCGCGGCGATGCGGGCCTGGAGTTCCTCCAAATCGGCGTCGTGGAATTCGATGACATCGCCGGTTTCGACGTCGATCAGATGATCGTGATGCTCGTCATGGACGGTTTCATAACGCGAGCGCCCGCCCTGGAATTCGTGGCGCTCGATGATGCCGGCTTCCTCGAACAGCTTGACGGTCCGATAGACGGTGGCGATCGAGATGCGCGGATCGACGGCGGCGACGCGCTTGTGCAGCGCTTCGACATCGGGGTGGTCATCGACCGACCCCAGCACGCGCGCGATGACGCGGCGCTGCTCGGTGATCCGCAGGCCCTTTTTGAGGCACAGGGCCTCGACGTCGATGGTTCCGCCCATTCACTTGCACTCCTGCCGCCCGCCATCTGATAGGCGGGCGGGGGAGTTCGGACAAGCCGCGTCCGCCGGCACCTGCCCGAGGAGCGGACTTGTCGCGTCCAGTTTGCCGCTTTTTAGGCGACGACAACCTTGCGCGGCCGGCCACGGGGCTTGCCGCCAACCTTGGCAACGCGCTTGGTGCCAAGACCGATCGACTTGGCGAGCGTACGGCGCTGTTCGGCATAATTGGGAGCGACCATCGGATACTCGGCCGGCAGTCCCCATTTGGCGCGATACTGGTCTGGCGTCATGCCATAGCGCGTCATCAGGTGACGCTTGAGCATCTTCAACTTCTTGCCGTCTTCGAGGCAGACGATGAAATCCGGCTTGATCGAAGCCCGGATCGAAACTGCTGGCTCCTGCCGGACAACCGGCGCTTCGACTGGCGAACCCAGTTTCGCAAGCGTCGCGTAAACGCTGGCGATGACCCCTGGGACGTCGCCGGGCGCCACGCTGTTATTGGCAAAATGCGATGATACGATATCTGCAGTGAGCGCCAACAGTTCATTGTGAACTTGCGAGCTATCCGTCATTTGCGTTTCCTTTGATCGTGATGTGCGGATACCTCCTCCGCACATAGTCCCCTTGATCGCAGTCGCCGCGAATTGCAAGACCTTCAAATCGCCGAGGCAAATGATCAGGTCAAATCGTCAAGTCCACGTCGCATGGTAATCGCGCCAAAGCGCGTTCCGGCCGATCCGGCATAGTAATCTGCCCGGCGACCGACATCGATGAACCCGGTCTTGCGATACAAGGCGCGGGCGGCATGGTTGTTGTCGCGCACTTCGAGAAATACCTCCGACGCGCCGCGCAAGAAGGCATCGCGACAGGCGCTTTCGATCAGCAACTGTCCGATGCCGTTGCCACGGGCTTGCGGATCGACCGCGATCAATAACAGCTCGACTTCGGGTCCGGCGGCGCGGCACAAGGTGAAGGCGGTGGTGACGCCGTGCACATCGATCGCCTGCCTGGCGAAACTGTTCGCCAGGCCGATCGTTCCGGCCAGTTGCAGCGCCGACCAGGCTTCGCCGAAACGCGCGTCGAAACTGACGCGCATCACCGACATCAGCGCTTCGAGGTGGCGCTCGTCGGCGAGCGCGATGACGGGCGGTGCCAGGCTGCTCATTTCGGCGTTGCCATGCCGCGCTGGGGCGCGGATTTTCGAACGTCTTGCGCCGGATATGCCGTCAAAGCGGCAACACCGCGTCCGGGGGACGAATATACAGCGCGCGCGGCGGCAGGTCACGCTGGGCCCGGCCAAGCCGCATCGCGAACGCCGCATCCGGCTGACCGTCGTGGATGCGGTCGCCGCGGCCGGCGGGCGCGGCGGCACCGGCGATGGCTTCGCGGCAAGCGATTTCGAGTTGCGCCGCGTTGATCGTCTCGATCGCCGAGGCGGTAAAATCGGCGGCGAAGCGCTGGCGCAGCACCTGGCCGCGGCCGGCATCAAGCAGGACGGTGACACCGCCAAGCC
>JANNJH010000315.1:0-1828 GCA_031405775.1 Sphingomonadales bacterium
GGAGGATGTTCACGACTGGCGCTCGTTGCTCGCTGATCGCCGCGCGCATCTGCATCTTTACGGCAAGAGCGAGGTCAAGCCCGGCCGCAAGATGGGCCATGTCACCTGGCTTTAACCGTTACAACCGCCCCATCACCAGCAGAATGACGATGACAAGCACGACGAGGCCAAGCCCGCCCGCCGGGCCATAGCCCCAGTTGGCCGAATGGCCCCAGTTCGGCAGGGCACCGATGAGCAGCAGGACAACGATGATCAGCAGGATGGTGCCGAGTGACATGGCGTGGCCCTTTCATGCCGGGCGTCCGATGTCCCGGCTGTGCGTCAAGAACGTCGCGACAGGTCGCAAGGTTCCCTGGCGCGGCGCGCGTTCCGGCCGGGTCAAGGTGGCTCCGGCCACGCCGAAGACGATCGATTTCACGCCATTTTTCGCGTGATCGGTTGCAACATTACGAAAATTTAATGTTGGACTTTTACGGCGTTATGATATTGAATGTTAACAACAGGAACTAACCTTCTAATAAGGGGCATTAATTAGATGGGTTGCCGAGAAGAATGGGTGGCGTTCGCGGCCAGTCGCAACGGCGGGATCGCCGCCATAACGGCGTTGATGATGCCGGTTTTCATCGGCGCGGCTGGCCTGACCAGCGACACGATACAGATGGCGTTCATCAAGCGCGTCATGCAGCGCCAGGCCGATTCCGGCGCCATTGCCGGTGCGTTCGCGCTGTCGCAGGGCTATGCAGCGGCAGCGACGGTCACCGCCGATCTGGCGCGGAACAGCAATTACACGCTGACGGTCACGCCGGTCATCGAAAACGCCCCGACCGCTGGCGCCGGTATTGGCAACCTCCGCGCCGTGCGCGTCGTCCTCGCTACCGATGCCAGCTTGCCGTTCGTCGGTTTTTTCATGGGCAAGGAACGGATCAGGGCCGAAGCCACCGCCGCCGTCGTCGGGCTTGGCGAATATTGCGCCGTCGCGCTTGACCCGACTACGACGAGCGCCATCAACATGTCCGGCAACACGACAGTCGATCTCCGCTGCGGGATGATGAGCAATTCATCCGCGGCCAACTCCGTCAACGCCGGCGGCAGCAGCACCGTCACCGCATCGCCGATCGCGGCCGTCGGCGGCGTGCCCGCGAGCAGCAATTATGCAGCCGGAACCCAGCTCTTTCCCTATTCCGTGCCGCAGGCCGATCCCTTTGCCGGCCTGGCAAACCCGTCGGTCGGCAGTGGCAACAACGGCGGCAATGTCAATTCGAATCAAACGAGAAATCTGACACCGGGAACCTATTCCGGCATGAATATCAACGGCACCGCCAATCTGGCGGCGGGGGTCTATTATCTCGACGGCGGAACGCTTTCGATCGGAGCGCAGGGCGTCGTCAATGGCACCGGCGTGACCTTTGTGCTGACCAGCAGGACGGCGGCGACCACGCCGAGTACGATCGCCACGGTCAATATCAACGGCGGCGCCGCGCTTAATGTGACGGCGCCGACGGCGGGGACGTTTGCGGGCGTGCTGATGTACCAGGATCGCCGCGCCAATAATATTAGCCAGACCAACAAGATCAACGGCAATTCGACCTCCAGGCTGCATGGCGCATTGGCCCACAACGCGTTCGCGGCCTACGTCGTGCACGCGCCTGTGCTGGTGGTGCTTGGAATCTGGGCGTCGGGGCTCCCTCTTGGCGCGGTGCCGAAGTTCCTGCGCTGAGAAGCGGCTGTCACGGCGCTGTCATTGCACCACCACAAGCTGTCTGGTTTTGTTCCGGAGCGAGCAGCGCATGGCCAAGGACTTCTCGACGATGGAGGACAGCAACCGCTC
>JANNJH010000316.1:0-6756 GCA_031405775.1 Sphingomonadales bacterium
GGCACTGATGTCGCCATCGAGAGCGCCGGCGTCACGCTGGTCAAGGGCGACCTCAATGGCATCGTCCGCGCCCGCCGGCTCAGCCGCGCCACGAAGCGCAATATCCGGCAGAATCTGTTCCTTGCGTTCATCTACAATGCCATCGGCGTACCGGTTGCCGCCGGCGTCCTGTACCCATGGTTCGGCTTGCTGCTCTCGCCGGCAATCGCCGCTGCCGCGATGGCACTGTCGTCGATATCGGTGGTGGGGAACTCCCTTCGATTGCGAAGTGCTGAATTGTGAAAGCCTTGGTCGATAGTGCGCCGCCCAGATCAATATCCAGCGCCGCGCGGTTTATACCGATACGGCGGCGTCGAAGACCGGCGTGACCGTGGTCGACGTCGGCGCCGCAACGGCTTGCCAGTTGTTCCAGACGCGGGTGCCGACAGGATAATATTATCGCACGCCGGCGGGCGAATGGCGCAAGCGTGAGACCAGCGCTCCCGCTGCCCAGCTATTGCGGCCGGTGACGCGGCGGGTTTAGCGATCAGGGTCGGTATCCGCGGCGACAGGGTTCAGCGCGGGCCGATCTGACGGCGCGTAACGCCATCTATCGCCAGCCTTGGCGGCTCGCCTGTTGTTCCTGCGCGGCGTCGAACGGTGCGCCATCGATCATGCCGTCGATCAAGGTGAGCAACTGCGGATCACCGCTGGCGGCCATGCGATAGGTGCTCTTGTCCTCGACCGGCGTCGCGACGGCGGCGGTCACCTGCCAACGCTGGCTGGCACGACAGGCGATCCCGCTTTGCGCGGCCAACGACCAGGAACGGCAAATTCGGCCGTCGTGCGCGCGAAAGGTCACCATGACCCGAACGTCGCCATCGCTCGGCGCCGAAGCCAATTGGCTGTCGAGCGCGGCGGCGAGCTGGCCCCTGGCTTCGAGCCCAGCGCCGTGTTGCGCGATCAGCGGTTGTGGGCCGACATCCTGGCTCATCCGTCCGGCGACGATGCCGAGGGCCAGCGTCGCCGCGATCGCCGCCCATTGCGGAAGCGCGAAACGACGCGCGGGTTGCGTGGACCGTCGCGCGCCCGCCTTTCGCGCGTCCCGCGCCGCACGCGCCGACGACAGGTCGGTCACCGTGCCGCCGCCGCGCCCCGCAGCGGTCGCCAGTGCGGCCGGAACCGGCTCGGTCAGCAGCCCATCGAAACCGGCGCGCAAACGGTCGGCGACGGCGCGGTGCGCGGCAGCGCGCGCCGCGAGCTGGGGATCGGCGGCGACCGCCGCCGCGACCGCAGCCGCGTCGACATCACCGAGCCCGCCATCGAGCCAGGCGAGCAACCGTTCGTCGTCGATCGGCATCACAGCCTCCCCATCGGTTTCATCCGAGCAGCTTCAACAAGGCCTGCCGGCCGCGCAGCATCCGGCTCGACACCGTGCCGATCGGCAGTTCCAGGACGGCGGCGGCCTCGGCATAGCCAAGACCTTCGATCGTCACCAGCGCGATGACTTCGCGCTGCTCGTCGGGCAATTGGTCCAGCGCGCGCATCAACGCCGCCAGCTCGGATCGCGCCTCGATCTGGCCGCGCGGGTCCTCGCCGACGAGGAGCCCTTCGGCTTCCGGGGCGCTGCGCCGGGCCAGCCGCGCGCTGGCGCGTACCGTATCGATCCACAGGTTGCGCATGATCCGGAAGGCCCAGGCATCGAAGCGCGTTCCCGTCTGCCACTGGTCGCGGGCGCGCAGCATGCGTTCCACCGCCGATTGGGCGAGATCGTCGGCATCGGCCGCAGAGCGCGCCAGCGCATGGGCAAAGCGCCGCAAGCGCGGCAGCAACGCTGTTAATTCGCGATCGAACGCGTCCAATGGCATTCCTTGCGTGCATGATGGAAGAAACGATAGCCGAACATCGTTTATTCCCGTGTACGAGACCGAAGGGAAGAAATATGCAGCGTTGGCTTACCGGATTTTTGATGTTGGCGATGACCGCGCCCGCCGCGGCGCAGCTGTTGCCGGGCGGGATCGGCCAGTTGCCGGGCCAGGCGATCGGCGGCTTGACGCCGCTGGCGGGATCGATGACCTCGCCGCTCGGCGCCCCGGCGACGCGGGTCGCGGCCGAACCGCTGGGGATCGGCGGTTTCCTCGACGCGGCCGGCATCCCCGATGCGCGTTCGCTGCTGGCGCTCCGGCGCGATCGGCTGCGGGCGCTGGTGCGCAGCAATTCCAGGGTGCTTGTCGCCGATCCGGACGGCAATCCGGTGCGCCGCGACGAACTGCTCGGGCTCGATCTTTCGGACGCCGATGCGGCGGCGATCCGCGCCGCCGGCTTTATGGTGCTGCGCGATGATCGCACTGGCACGGGCTTGCGCCTGACGGTGCTGCAGCCGCGCCGAGGCCTTGCCATCCGCAAGGCGCTGGCGGCGCTGCGAGCCGCGGCGCCGGGGGTGCAGGCCGATTACAACCATGTTTACGAACCCGCTGGCGGGCCTTTGCAGCCCGGCGGCACGGCAGCGGCGCGCGCCAGTGACGGCATCGTGGCGCGCGCCACCGACGGCATCGCCACCGCGACCATCGGACTGGTCGATGGCGGGGTCGGCGCCCACGCGTCGCTGGCACGGGCGCGTATCGAGCAACGCGGCTTTGCCGGCCCGGTGCAGGCGACAGGCCATGGCACCGCGATTGCCTCGCTGCTGGTCGGCGACGCCGCGGGCTTCCACGGTGCGGCATCCGGCGCCCGGCTGCTCGTCGCCGATGTTTACGGCGGGTCGGCCGGCAATGGCTCGGCGGAGGCCATTGCACAGGGGCTGAACTGGCTTGGCGACAATGGCGCGCGCGTCATCAACATCAGCCTGGTCGGGCCACCGAACCTGCTGATCGAACGCAGCATCGCCGCGCTGACGGCGCGCGGCATCATCATTGTCGCGGCGGTCGGCAATGACGGCCCGGCAGCGCCGCCTTTGTACCCGGCATCCTATGACCGGGTGGTGGCGGTCACCGCCGTCGATTCGCGCGACCGCGTGCTGGTCGAGGCCGGCCGGGCGCGGCACGTCGATTTCGCCGCGCCAGGCGCCGACATGGCGGCGGCGCTACAAAAGGGTGGCTATGCCGCGGTCCGGGGCACGTCGTTTGCCGCGCCGCTGGTCGCGGCAAGGCTGGCGGCAAGGCTGGCGGCAAATCGCGGCGATGCGCTGGTCGCCGTGACCGCCGAAGCCCGCCCGGTGCGCGATGACCGGACCGGCAGGGGCATCGTCTGCGGATCGTGCCGCAACGACATCCGGGCGCTTTCGCAAAAAAAACGCCGGGGCGCGGAAGAAGCCGCCGCGCCGCATCGTTAGCCAACTGAGGACCAGCGACGGTCCCGACAGCGAACGGAGACAGACAATGCGCAAAATGATGATTTCGACGGCGATCCTCGCGGCAGCGATGGCGACCACCCCGGTGGCGGCGCAGTTGCTCGGCGGCAGTTCGGGCATGATCAGCGGGGCGCTGAGCGGCAGCGTCGGCGGCGCCGGCCAGCTTGCCGGTTCGGTCGGTTCGGTCGGTTCGGTGGCCCAGTCGGCGACCGGCTCGGTCAGCGGCAACGGCGGTGCGGTGGCCAGCAAGTCCGTCGACACGCGCAGCGGTAGCGCCAGCGCCAGCGGCGGCCTCGCCGGAACCATCAGCGGCGCTGTCCAGGGTGCCACTTCCGCGGCCGGACCCGCCGGGGCGATGAATGCCGGGGGTGGCCTCGCGGGGTCGCAATCGATCGACCGGAGCGTCAGCGGGTCGGTGACGGCGATCGGTACCGACGGCGCCGGCGCGGTCGCTGGCGGTGCCACGGGTACGGCGACCGGCGCGATGCGCGACAATGGCGTCGCGGCCGCGTCGAGTGCCGCGGGCCAGGCGTCGGGTACGGCGACGGCGACGCGCGATGGCGCGATGCAAGGCAGCGGCACCGCGACCGGCCAGGCCGCCGGCGCGGCCCAGGGCAGCGCCGCGCCCACGAGCGCCCCTGCGGCAGGGATGGCGAACGCCGCCACCATGGCACCTGCCCGTCACCTCAGCGCCAGTGGTTCCGGCAATGCATCCGGTGGGGGTCGTATCGAAGGCAATCGCAGCGGCAATATCGCCGCCAACTGAGGGCGCTACCCAGAAGCCTGAATGACGCTTCCGGCCTGATCCCGCCGCGCAACCTGCGCGGCGGGATCATCGTGGAAAGCCCTGCCACCACTTGGGCACCGGAGCTTCCCAATGTCAGATCGGCGCCCGCGCCGCCTGTTCCCGGAAGGCGGCCGGTAGCGGATGATCGCTGCCGTAAAGGGCTTGCCAGTCGGCGCCGAACAACAGCCCGACGTTGCGTTGATGATCGAAACCGGCGAGGCGCGGCATGGCGATGCCCGGACCGCCGAGCGATTCCGGCGCGACGGTGATGCCAAGCCCGGCGCGGACCATCGCCATCACCCGGTCGTCGTTGGCCGAGCGCAGGCTGAACGGCGGGCGCACGCCGCGCTCGGTGAAGTAGCGGCTGGTTTCGGCGAGCAGTTCGCACGAACGCCGCGCGATCATGGTTTCACCAGCGATGGCATCGGCGCCGACGATGGCTTCGGCGGCGAGCGGATGATGTTCGGATAGTGCGAGGCGATAGGCTTCGCAAAACAGGCTGTGGCTTTCGAAGCGTTCCTGCGGGCGCAAAAGCGTCACGGCCAGGTCGACGCCGCCGTTGGCGAGCGCGGTCAGCAGTTCGCGTTCACTGCCTTCGATGATCTCGATCGGTTCCTCGCCGCTGTACGCGGCGATCGCCTGTTCCAGTGCCAGCGTCGGAAAGGAATCGAGTACGCCGAGCCGGATCGGCCGCAGCGGCAGCGCAATATTGGCCGTGCTGGTTTCCGCCAGCCGGAAGTCGCGCTCGATGTTGCGGGCGTGCGGCAGCAAGCGATTCCCGGCATCGGTCAGGCGTATCCGGCGCTTTTCGCGAATGAACAACAGCGTGCCCAGTTGCCGCTCCAGTTCCGCGATCCCGGCCGAAAGCGTCGGCTGGGCGACATTGATCCGGCTGGCGGCGCGGGTGAAATTGCCGGTGTCGACGACGGCCAGGAACTGGCGCAGGTGGGTGCGGCTTATCATAGGCTCAGCCTATGGACTCTCCATAGTGATTTCAATTTTTTTGATGCTCTCGATTCGCGTATACTGCCGCAAACCACCCGGAGACCCTGTCGTGACCGCACCCGACCTCGATTTTGCTCTTGGCGAAAATGCCGACATGATCCGCTATACGACGGCGCGCTTTGCCGCCGATCGTATCGCGCCGCTGGCCGCCAGGATCGACGCCGAAGACTGGTTCCCGCGCGATCTGTGGCCGGAAATGGGCGCACTCGGGCTGCACGGCATCACCGTCGAGGAGGAACTCGGCGGGCTCGGTCTAGGCTATCTCGAACATGTCATTGCCTGCGAGGAAGTCTCGCGCGCCTCGGCGTCGATCGGTCTCAGCTATGGCGCGCACAGCAATTTGTGCGTCAACCAGATCCGCCGCTGGGGCAACGACGCGCAGAAGCGCAAATATCTGCCCAAGCTGATTTCGGGCGAGCATGTCGGGTCGCTGGCGATGTCGGAGGCCGGCGCCGGCTCCGACGTGGTCAGCATGAAGCTGCGCGCCGACAGCGTCGCTGGCGGCTATCGTCTCAACGGCACCAAGTTCTGGATCACCAATGCCGCCTTTGCCGACACGCTGGTGGTCTATGCCCGCAGCGACGCCAGTGCCGGGTCGAAGGGCATCACCGCATTCTTGATCGAAAAGGCCATGCCGGGCTTTTCGATCGGGCAGAAGCTCGACAAGATGGGCATGCGCGGCTCGCCGACGGCGGAGCTGGTGTTCAACGACTGTTTCGTGCCCGATGAGAATGTCATGGGTCCGGTTGGCGGCGGCGTCGGCGTGCTGATGTCGGGGCTGGATTATGAACGCGTCGTGCTGTCGGGCATCCAGCTTGGCATCATGCAGGCCTGCCTTGATGTCGTGCTGCCTTATGTTCGCGAACGCCAGCAGTTTGGCAAGCCGATCGGCGCCTTCCAGCTGATCCAGGCGAAGGTGGCGGACATGCATGTCGCCCTCAACTCGGCGCGCGCTTATTCCTATGCGGTGGCGCGGGCCTGCGATGCGGGCCAGGCGACGCGATCCGACGCGGCGGGCGCCATTCTCTACGCGTCGGAAAGTGCGGTGCGGGTCGCCAATGAGGCAGTGCAGGCGCTGGGCGGTGCGGGCTATACCAAAGACTGGCCGGTCGAACGCTATTATCGCGACGCCAAGCTCCTCGATATCGGCGCCGGCACGAACGAGATACGTCGCATGCTGATCGGGCGGGAGCTGATCGGCCGCGAGAGTGCGGACGGGCAGTAAAGGCCTAGCGCGAAGCTCGCCAGGTCGAAAGCGAGGCGAATAGAGCTGGAGCGGTTGTCGGTGCGGGGACAAAAACCGGGGCCCTGATTTCATTGGGTTTTCCAGCCAAAGTTCACGAACGTCACACTTGCCATCCGTCGCCTTTATCGCGCTGTCCCAGACCGGGGTTTGCGGGGGCGTAATCCGCAGTGCTCGGAGAATGCGGTTTCGCACAAAAGGGCCGGCCAAGCGGTCATAGCTTCTCTATGTTCATGATATGTCCCACTGCGCCGTGGTAACAGGAAATTTCCTACATCGCAAGCAGTGTGCTCACACTTGGGCGGGAGCGATGGAAGGGGGGCGAAACAAAGGATTGGGCATCTATTAGGGGTTATTGCACCTGTCACCGTAATTGACACCGTAATTGAATTG
>JANNJH010000317.1:0-4840 GCA_031405775.1 Sphingomonadales bacterium
GGTTGGCGGGCTCCTGTTGCTCGCAACGCCGCTTGTTGTTGATGCCACCTTGGCTCAGAATCACCCCCTTGGGCTTGCCGGTCGTTCCCGTTGTGTAACGCCGGATGGCGTAATCATCGAGGCCGACGGCAACGACCGGCGCCGTCGCTGGCAGGTCAATGACCTGCGCTTCGAGCGAGCTGTCGTCATCGATCCAGATCGTGCGCGGCGGCGTCTCGATGAGCGCGCAGGCCTCATCCCACATTGCCGCGAACTCGCGCTCGACAAGGGCGACCGGCACCAGGCTGTCGGCGATCTGCATCGCCAGCTCCGCGATCGACAGGCGCCAGTTGAATATCACGAGATCGTTGCGCGTCTTCGCGCAGCCGAACAGGGCAAAATAGAAATCAAAACTATTCTTGCCCATAAAGCCGACGCCTTGGCCGGGCAGCAGCGACTGCGCAGTGACGAACTGCGCCACCCGGTTGGCTGTTGCTTCGAACGCCGCGAAGCTGACTGTGCGGTCCGCTGTCTTCAGCGCTGGCCGCTGGCCGTCATGCCGCGCCCAATAAGCCGGCAAATCACCAAGAATGCGGATCTCAGGAAAAACCCACACTATTATTTACCTTTGAAGACAGCGGCGCGTTTGCCGGCGACGGCGGTCAGCGATTTGGGGAATGGCATGTGTTGCCGGTTGTCGATGTGGAGCTGGTCGTCCCACAGCTCGGAAATGCGATCCATGACCGTTATATCACACCTCCCCAGACAGACCGTCAACGCGACGTTGCAGCCTTTGATCAGAGATAAACCTGTTCACCATCCTTTGCAAGCCGATCGGTGGCAGCAGCTTGTGTAGCGATGTCATAGGCTTCCTGACCCCGACGCCGGCGGACTCCAGCCGGTGCGCACTGCCGCGAAGGCTGCCGTCGGGCGTTCATTTCTCTGATCTGGCGTTGTCCTATGGGTGATTGTTCGTCTCCGACGGGTAATTGCTCATTTCAAGCACTCGGAATCAAAAGCGGGGGGTCAGCACTGGAACTTGCCGGCCTGATCGTTCATACCGATGCATCCTCCAAGACGGACCACCGGGAAGGGACGGACTCTGAATCCTGACACAAGCGTGCCGCACGCCGAAGCACCGAGCCCGGCGACAACGACCGGCGCTTCGCTCATGGGCACGTCCCATGGAACTGGCTTGGCCGCCAACCCCTGGTACGCCGTGCTCGTCCTGACCGTCTGCTACACATTATCGTTCATCGACCGGCAGATTCTCGGCCTGCTGGTCGGGCCGATCAAGGCGGACCTGCAGATTAGCGACACGCAGGTCGGGCTGCTCGGCGGCTTGGCCTTCTCGATATTCTACACCGTCATGGGGCTGCCGATCGGGCGGCTCGTCGACCGCTACAATCGCCGCAACATCATCGCCGTCGGCGTCGTCCTGTGGAGCGTGATGACCGCCGCTTGCGCCTTCACGCGCAGCTTTGGCGCGCTGTTCCTGATGCGCATGGGCGTCGGCCTCGGCGAAGCGGCGCTCAACCCCTCGGCAGTGTCGATGATCGCCGACAGCTTCCCCAAGGAGCGGCTGGGCGCGGCGCTCGGGTTTTATTCGATGGGCGTCTATATCGGCTCGGGGCTGGCGCTGCTCGTCGGCGGGCTGGTCGTCGAGGCGATCGCGGGGACGCCGACGATCAACTTGCCGCTGGTCGGCGCGGTGGCGTCGTGGCGCGCGGCCTTCCTGCTCGTCGGCGTGCCCGGCATCCTGGTGTCGCTGTGGGTGCTGACGCTTCGCGAACCCGCGCGGAGCAACGCATTGGCGCGCGATGACGGCAGCCAGGCGACGCTGTCAATCCGCGAGACCGTCGCCGAATTGATGCAGCGCTGGCGCTCGGTGCTCGGCATCGCGGGCGGGCTGACGATGCAAGCCACCGCGGTCTACGCCTTCATGTTGTGGTCGGCGGTGGTGCTGCAGCGCGTCTATGGCTGGGCAGCGGGCGACACCGGGCTGGTGATGGGCTGCCTTGTCATCACCGGCGGCTGCCTTGGCATGTTCATCGGCGGCTGGCTTGGTGACCGCTGGCTTAAGGCGGGGCGCCGCGACGGGTCATTGCGCGTCGCGGTGCTGAGCGCCGGCGCGGGCTGCGCGATCTTTGCGGTCCTGCTGCTGACGCTCGGCAGCGTGGCGGCGACGATCGCGTGCTTCTTCTTTGGCGTCATCGTGATGGCGATGCCAACCGTGAGTTCGTACGCCGCGTCGCAGATGATCCTGCCCAACCAGGTGCGCGGTCAGGGGGTGGCTTTCATCCTGCTCGTCGCCAACCTCGGCGGGCTGTCGATCGGGCCGCTGCTGCCCGGCGTGCTCAACGACTATGTCTTCTTCGACGAGAATGCGATCGGCCGCTCGCTGGCGATTACGCTAACCCTGTCGACGGGTGCCGCGGCGCTGATCTTCGCCTGGGCGCGGCCCGCCTACCGCGCCGACCACGCGAAGCTGAACCCTTAGGCCGTGCGAAATTCCGGGACCAGCTCAGTATCTCTTTGGCCTGCCGCGTTTTCTCAAGCATCAAATGAAGCCATTTGATTGGAAAACGCTCCAGCCGGACATCCGAAGCGTTGGTTGCGCGGTCATGGGCATGCACGATCCCGCCTCGATCGACCAGATTCCCGACAAAAGTTCACCACCGCTGCCGAGGCAATTCACACGCCATGTTGCAATGGTCGAGGCCTCGGGTCTGGGTGTCATCAATTGACCTAGAACGGGACGTCGTCGTTGAGGTCGTCGTCGAAGGCGGCCGGACGCTTGTTGCCGCCGCCGAAATTGCTGTTGTTTGTCGGGGCGCCGTAATCGTCTCCGCCGCCATAACCGCCGCCGGCGTTGCCGCCGCTCGAACCGCCGCCGCCGCTGTCACGGCCGCCGAGCAGCGTCAGTTCACCGCGGAAGGGCCCCACCACGATCTCGGTGATTGAGCGTTCAGCGCCGTTCTGATCCTGGTATTTGCGAGTTTCGATCGCGCCTTCGATATAGACTTCGCCGCCCTTGCGCAAATATTGGCTGGCGACCCGACCGATGTTCTCGTTTTTGATCACGACATTGTGCCACTCGGTCTTTTCCTTGCGCTCGCCCGACTGCTTGTCCTTCCACGTTTCGGACGTCGCCAGCGAGAATTTCACCACCGAACCGCCGTTGGCGAAGCTTTTGGTTTCCGGATCCTTGCCGAGTCGCCCGACCAGAATCACCTTGTTCACGCCTGCCATGTGGCTTTGCTCCTTTGGCGGCACCCTAGCCAGACGCGCCGCCGCCCGCAACGCCGCCACGTGTCAAAACCGTGGATAACGCCGACTTTCGCAACCGCGACACCGGCGGCGAGGCCGGCCTGTCCTGATCGCGCCCGGCGTCCGCGACGCATCGCTATTCCGCCGCTTGTGCATCGAACGCGAGATCCCGGTCGCGGCGCGCATTACGAACGGCGGTGTCGATCGGTTCGAGCACGGGCAGCAGTTTGGCCCCCGTGTCGACGCTCAACTCGGCAAATTTGCGACCCTGCGGCATCACGCTGCCTTCAAGGCTGCCGACAAAGGAATTGAAGCTGCCGACCGCAGTGTTGAGGTTGTTGCCGAGCTTCTCGATATGACCGCCCATCGCTGCAAGTCTTTTGTACATCTCGCGAGCCATCTCGGCGATAATCTTGGCGTTTTCTGCCATCTGTTCCTGTCGCCAAACAACGGCGACAGTCCGCGCGATCGCCACAAGGTTGGTCGGCGTTGCCAATAAAACCTTTTTCTCGAACGCATACTCCCACAACCCGGCGTCGGCCTCGAGTGCGCCTGACAGGAATTGCTCGCCCGGAATGAACATCAATACATAGTCGGCGGCCCCGGCAAACTGGTCCCAATATGCCTTGCGACCCAGCGTATCGGCATGGATGCGCAGCGCCCGGGCATGGGCGGCCATATGCCCGCCGCGCGCCACATCATCCGTCGCATCGCAGGCATCGAGAAAGCTGTTCATCGAACATTTTGCGTCGATGACGAGTTGCCGCCCACCCGGCAGCCGCACGATGACATCGGGCCGCAATCGGCCATCCTCGGCTTCGACGCTGACTTCCGTTGCGAAATCAGCGTGCTCGGAAAGTCCCGCCATTTCCAGCACGTTTCGCAATTGCTGTTCACCCCAGCGACCGCGCGCCTTGGGGCTGGCGCGCAGCGCATTGACCAGCTTGGCCGCCTCCATTCGGACGCTTTCCTGCCCACTGCGCACCAGTTCGACGGTGCCCTTCAACTCGCCATAAGCTTCGTCGCGTGCCTTTTCGACTTTCTTCAATTCCCCCTCATAGCGGGTCAGCGTCTCCGCTACCGGCTGCAGCAGGGCTTTCAAGCCGGTTTCGGATTTCGTCTGCTGTTCTGCAAAGCGCGCTTCGGCGCGCTGCAGGAATTGCGTTTGCGCCGTCTCCAGCGCCTCGGCTGCCAGCGTCGCGAAATTGGCTTTCAAGGCTTCGAGTTGCCGGTCATGGCTCGCATCGCGCTCTGTTTGGGTGGCTTGCAACGCCGCCAGATCGCTGGTGAGTTTGCCGCGATCTGTTTCCGCTGACTCCAGCCGCGTCAGATCCTTCTGCAACGCCAAGACTTCGACTGCATGGCCGGCGCGGGCTTCCTTTTGTCGCGCGATTTGTTCCTTCAGCGCTTCGCGTTCGGCACGGGTCGCCGTCAACGGGCGCGCCCATAGCGCCCAGCCGAGCAGCAGGACAGCGATGGCCGTGGCGACAACGGCTATCAAGACTTCGGTCAAATCGCGCCATGGGAGAACAAGCCGTGGCGCTGGCCAAGGCCGTGAACTACCAGAGCGCGGGCACGGTCGAGTTTGTGG
>JANNJH010000318.1:0-1912 GCA_031405775.1 Sphingomonadales bacterium
GCAGCAGCGATCCCATGTTGACCAGCGGCGGCAGCACGCGTTTGTACAGCAGCACCAGCACGAAGAACACCAGCAGCACCCCGGCGACGACGGCGTAGACGAAGCTGATGAGCAGTTCGGCCTGCCACTTGTCCTGTCCCATCTTCACCGTCTCGACGCCTTCCGGCAGGGTCTTGAGTGATGGCAACGCATCGATTTTAGGCTGGGCGTCGCCGCTGACGAGGCCCGGCGCAAGATCGGCGCCGATCAGCACGCGCCGCTGCTGGCTGTAGCGGCGAAGTTCGGTGGCGCCGGCGCCGAAGCTGATGTCGGCGACGACCTTCAACGGCACCCAGCCGCCGTTCAATGACGGCACCGGCAAGTCCCGCAGCGTCGCGATGCTGCGCCGCGAATCGGCGGACAGCGCGACGCGAATCGGGATCTGGCGGTCGGACAGCGAGAATTTGGCGACATTCTGGTCGATGTCGCCCTGGGTGGCGATGCGGATGGTTTCCGAAAGCGCCGCGGTGGTGACGCCCATTTCGGCGGCAAGGTCGAAGCGCGGCTTGATGGTGATTTCGGGCCGGCGGACATCGCCTTCGATGCGCGGCTGGCGAAGCTCCCTCAGCCCGCGCATCTCGTCGACGATCCTGGCTGCCGTGGCTTCGAGAACGACCGGATCGGCACCGGTGAGGATCACCGACATTTCGCGGCCGTTGTAGCCGCCATTGCGTGATTGAAAACCGATGCGGGCATCGGGGATCGCTTGCAGCCTGGGCGAAATGGCGCGCTCGAATTCGGTACTGGTGACCGCGCGGTCCTTCTTCAGCGTCATGAAGATGTCGGCCTTGCCGATGTCGATATCGGCAAAGACCGTGGCGACGACCGGCGACGAACGCAGGATCGCGGTCGCCTGTTCGGCAACGACGCCGGTCTGCGCCAGCGTCGATCCCGGCGCCAACTCGATCGTCACATGGCTGAAATGCTCGTTGCGCGTCGGCTGGAAGGTCAGCGGCAGAGTGGCAAAGCTGAGCACCGTGGCAGCGAGCGATACCCCGCCCAGCGCGACGGTTTTCCAGCGGTTGCGCAGGCTCCAGCCGAGCAGCGCCATGTACCACTGGACCCAGCGGCCCGCGCCATGTGCTGCCTGACCGTGTGATTTGAGGAAGAAGGCCGCGAGCATCGGCGTGATCAGCCGGGCGACGGCAAGGCTGAGCAGCACCGCGACGACGACGGTGAAGCCGAAATTCTTGAAGAACTGCCCGCTGATGCCCGGCATCAGGCCGACGGGCAGGAAGACCGCGACGATCGCCATGGTGGTGGCGACGACGGCGAGGCCGATTTCATCGGCGGCGTCCATCGCCGCCTGATAGGGCGATTTGCCCATGCGCATGTGGCGGACGATGTTCTCGATCTCGACGATGGCATCGTCGACGAGCACGCCGGCGACCAGGCTGAGCGCCAGCAGGCTGAGGAAGTTGAGCGAGAAGCCGAGCAGGTCCATGAACCAGAAGGCCGGGATCGCCGACAGCGGGATGGCGATCGCCGAGATCAGCGTCGCGCGCCAGTCGCGCAGGAAAAGGAACACCACGATCACCGCCAACAGCGCGCCTTCGATGATTGCCGCGAGCGCCGAATGATATTGCCCCCTGGTATAGTCCACCGTGGTGAACATCTGGGTGAACTTGACCTTGGGGTTCTCCGTCTGGAGCTTGGCGATGGCCTTTTGGACTTCGTCATAGACAGTGACGTCGGACGCGCCCTTCGACTTGGCGAGCGAGAAGCTGACCACCTGCCGCCCTTCTATCGTCGAATAGGAGCGCTGCTCGGCATGGGAATCCTTGACCACCGCGATGTCGCCCAGGCGCACCGAACGGCCACCGCCGACCGCGATCTGGGTCTGGCCGAGATCGCCGGCGCTGTCGGCGTTGCC
>JANNJH010000319.1:0-6967 GCA_031405775.1 Sphingomonadales bacterium
GTCGAATTCTGGACTTCCCTGATCCGCCGCGATGTCAGCCGATGGGTGAAAAACTGGCCGTTGCTCTCATAGGCGCCGTGGCTTCCTCGTTCATGCAGCACCGCCTTCAGCTCGGCGATCACATCGTCGGGAGCAATGGTGAAGCGATCCGTGCAGGCCAGATCGGGCGCTTCGACATGCTGGGGCTGCGCGTCGAAGATCGCGCCAAGCTCGTGCGACTTGAGCTCCGCGAACGGCACCGGCGCGTGTCGGGCGATGATCGCGAGAAGCGAATCGGTGGTGGGTTCCGCCGACATGTCGAGCGGCACGCCATCATAAACGAGTTCGAGGTCGAGGCGCTTGGCAAGGCCCCAGAAGATCACCCAGTCATCGACGACCTCGGAGCCAGGTGGTGTCGCCGCGATTGGCGGTGTGTACCGAGCGTAGGGCGCCGCATAGAGGCTTTCGTAAAGAAACATCGTCAGGTCAGCGCGCTCGTAGCCCATCTTGGTCGGCAAGATATAATGCGCCAGCTTCGATGTCTCGTTCATGAAAGGATCGATGTTGACGAGCAAATCGAGCGATTTCAACGCGCGCACCATCTTTCTCTGGTCGGGCATGACGTTCGCGAGGTTCGACCCATGCGAGATGAAGCAGCGGATCTGACCCTCGCCGGGTGCCAGTATCTCGTCAGCCATGATGCCGCCCATCATCTCGTCGCCCAACATGCCGTAGCCGCCGATACGGCTCTTGTAGCCATGCTCCCACCAACGCGGTGCGGCGGTGACCTGGGCGCGCGCGGGTTGGCGCGCACGAAGAACGCCGGGATTGACGACCTTCTCGCCCTCTCGCTGATAGCGGCCGCAGACGATGTTCAGCGTCTCGATCA
The DNA here is from genome assembly GCA_031405775.1 of Sphingomonadales bacterium. Classification (GTDB taxonomy): domain Bacteria; phylum Pseudomonadota; class Alphaproteobacteria; order Sphingomonadales; family Sphingomonadaceae; genus Sandarakinorhabdus. The sequence goes on from JANNJH010000319.1 coordinate 869, forward strand.
AGTGATCCGACAGGTTCGAATGTGGCGCCATGCTCGGCCCGGTCCCCGCCGCCGCGCCGCCGCGCCGGGATTCAACGGCAAAGAGCTTGGCTGCCCCGCGGAGCTCTGCCGCAGAAATGCCGGCGCGGGCGGCGACGTAATCGGGCGTGAACGGATTCACGGCCGTCCGTAATGCCGCCAGATCGGCGACAAAGCGGTCGCAGAAATCCTTGTCTTCCCAGCCCTCCGTCAGGATGATCCGCAGCAATCCGGCAGCGATCGTCGGGTCCTCGCCAGGATAGGGCTGAAGGAAGATGTCGGCATAAGCCGCGGTTTCGGTTCGTCGCGGATCGATTACGATCAGTTTGAGGCCGCGCGCCCGCGCCTCCTTCATCCGCTTGGTTGGATTGGTCATGTCGAAGTAGCTGGTTGTGAGCGATACCAGCGGGTTGGCGCCGAACATCATCCGCACATCGCTATCGTGCAGCGGGTGGCGCGGTGCGTTCCAAAAGCCGATCCGGCCCGCGGTCACCGACTTGGCCGACTGATCGATCGTGTAGGTGGTGAAATGCTTGTGCGAGCCAAGCGCGCCCAGAAACGCCGGCAGCATGCTCGTCGCCGAGGCGTTGAGCAGCGATCCCGTGCCGCGGAAACCGCCGATGGACTCGGCGCCGTGACGCGCAACCGTAGTGCGCACTGTCTCGGCGATTTCGTCGAGCGCCTGCTCCAGCGGGATCCGAGCGAACGATCCGTCTGACTGCCGCTTGAGCGGGAACAGGATGCGGTCGGGCGCATCATAGGCCGACGACGCCTGCAATCCCTTGATGCAGGCATAGCCGGTCGTCATCAGGTCGTCCCTGTCGCCGCGGACGGAAACGACGCGGTCGTTGTCGTCGAGCGTCACGCGCGTGCCGCAGAACGGCATGCAGAAGCGGCAGAATGATTTCACCTCGCGCATTGTCGCCTCCCGACTTGTCTGTACCGCACTGCAATCCTCGCCGCCAGTTACACCACACGTCGGCATGCAAAGAAGGTCCGTCATCGGGAAAGGTCCCGTAGGGAGCGATGGCGTTGACGGTGATGCCGTGCTGCCCCACTTCCTTTGCCAGCACCTTGGTGAAGGCGTGAACGGCGCCCTTCGCGGCCGAATATACCGCGAGCAGCACGTGTGGAGCTCGCATCGCTTACAATATACTCGCAGAATCGCCTGGCGACCTGTCGGCCCTGTCGAGCGACGGGCGTTCGCCGGCGCGGGAGTGACCAGACATCACGCAAGAGGTGACTCATGACGCTGACGCGTACGACCACAAAGATCCCCGATCATGTGCCGCCCCATCTGGTGCGTGAATATCCGATCGTTCAGGGCCGTTATATCGACGAGGATCCTTATCGGACGATCATTCCGGCAATCCATGAGTGGCCCCCGGTTTTTTACGCGACCAACGCTTATCCCGGCGACGAACCAGCGTGGGTGCTTCGACGCGGAAGCGATGTTCGCGATGCCTATAAGGACACCGAGCATTTCTCGAGTGCGGGTGCCAATCCCTTCGCGGCAGCGATCGGGGAAAGCTGGAACATGATCCCGACGGAACTGGATCCGCCGCTCCACACGGGATTTCGCGCCCTGCTCAATCCGCTGTTCGCGCCGCGGAAAATGCGGGCGCTGGAGGACAATGTACGCGCCGCGGCTCGCCGCTATATCGCTCGCTTCCGGGACCGAGGCGAATGCGAGTTCATGAAGGACTTCGCCTTTCCGTTTCCGGTCTCCGTGTTTCTCGACCTGATGGATCTGCCGCACGACAAAACCGAGCTTTTCATGGAGTGGGAACACGACCTTCTGCACGAGGCCAATATCGCCAAAATCGGTAGCGCCGTCCGTAACGTCACTGACTATATGCGCGAGGTCATCGCCGCCCGGCGCAGGAGTCCGCGCGACGACTTCATCAGCTATGGCATCCAGGCCCGGATACGCGGTCGCCCGCTTACCGACGATGAGCTGATCGGGTACACGTTCAACCTGTTTATCGGGGGGCTCGATACCGTCACCACGAACATGGGCCTGCACTTCCGCTACCTCGCCGAAAACCCGGAGCAGCAGCGTCGACTGCGCGATGACCCGGCGTTTATCAAGACAGCGCTCGAGGAACTGCTGCGCGCATTCGGTGCGACCAGTACCTTCCGGACCTGCATCAAGGAACGAGAGATCAACGGCGTGACGATCAAGGTCGGTGATCGAGTGCTGATGACCACGATTCTTGCCTGTCGGGATCCGGACGATTACGACCGCCCCAACGAGATCGACTTCGATCGCGCGCCGAAGCAGATCATCACCTTCGGCACGGGCCCGCATCTATGTATCGGCATGCATCTGGCGCGGCGCGAACTGCAAATCGCGCTGGAAGAGTTTTTGGCGGCAATACCGGAGTTTCGAGTCCAGCCGGGAGCGATAATTTCGACCCATCTCGGGGGAATGGTACAGCCCACCAGACTGCCTTTAATTTGGGCGCGATGACGAACCCGCTGTTCATGCCAAAATCCAGGAGAAAGCTCGAAGGCAAAGTGCGAGAACCCCATCAGCCCGGGCGAAACCGGTCGCCCCTCGCAACGACGTGATATTTCGAGCTAACCACTGAAAGAGGCACGCTAATGGACATAACCAACAAGCGCATCATGTTGTCGGGAGGCGCCAGCGGCATCGGCGCGGCGGCGGTTTCGGCTTTGGTGGCTGCGGGCGCGCGCGTTGCCTCGCTCGACATCAAGGAGGAAGCCGGACGCGTGATCGCCGATGCGGCGGACCGCTCTGGTCCGGGCAAGGCGAAATTCTTTTCTTGTGACGTGAGCGTTCGCGCCGATGTGAATCGCGCGTTCGAACAAGCGGCTCAATGGCTGGGCGGTCTTGATAGTCTTGTCCATGCCGCTGGCTACGAACTGACCGAACCGGCCGAGGTTATCGACGATGATCATTGGTCAACGATGATGGACGTGAATGCTCGCGGCACGTTTCACACCAACCAAGCCGCCTTCCATTTGTTGCGCGAAACGGGCGGGAGCATCCTGAACTTTTCGTCTGCAGCCGGAGTGATTGGCATGCCTGGCGGCGCAGCCTATTCTGCGGCCAAGGCGGCTGTGCTGGGCTGGACACGCACAGTGGCCAAAGAATGGGGTCGATTCGGAATTACCGTAAACGCAGTCGCGCCAGCGATGTGGACCCCGATGTATGACGCACATCGCGTTGAATTTTCGCCCGAAGAGACGGTGGCGCACGATGCAATGATGGCGATGATCATCCCCATCGGCGGCAAGCTTGGCGATCCAGCACGTGATCTGGCGCCGTTCTTGATATTCATGGTCAGCGATGGCGCGCGATTCATCACCGGCCAGACATTGGCCGTCGACGGGGGGATGCTCATTCCATGATTGAGGGAACGACTGGGCTGGATTCAGCCACACTGGCCGACCGGGCCGCGATCAGCGACATCGTTATTGGTTATCATAAGTACGAAGCGGAGATCAAAATCATGCGCTCGACATGGAACATGATGCAGGCACTTTGCAGTCAAGCCGCCGCGCTGCCAATGCGTCGGCAGCGCCATGCGGCATGCCGTTGCCACCTGCACCATGCCGTTTTGTGCTTCAGCACTGAGGGGCGGAGCAGAGCGGTCGACCGGCCGACTGGTCGCGCGCGACAATCGATATAATCGAGAGCAGGAGCAGCGGTCATGCCGGAGCAAAGCCCAAGCCACGCCCCGACCGAGGCGCAGCCCGGTCTGCTGGACGCCAATCGCCAGACTGTCCTTCGCCTGATGAAGGCGCTCGACGCCTGCGAGGAGAAGACGATACGCGAGATCATCCATCCGGACGCGAGCTGGTGGGTATTGGGCGTCGGCACGCTCGACCTCGATACCGTCATCACGCAACTCAAGCAGATGCTTGGCGGGGCCCGCGTCGCGGAGACGACGATCATCGGCACCACATCGGAGGGCGGCCGTGTCGCGGTGGAGTCGCGGGGCAATTTCGAATTCGCGGACGGGCGGGTCTATCGCAACAGCTACCATCATCTATTCGAGCTTCAAGGCGGCCGCGTGGTCGCGATCCGCGAATATCTCGACATGCGGGTGGCGGAGAAGGTGTTCGGGCCGATCGCCGTCTCCTGACGAACTTGTAGCTCCGCTCGCCCGATGTGGAAGGAAGGACTGGGCATGTTTCAGGCAAAAGGACATTCCTTGGGCAGTGATCACGATCTTTGCTTCCGGAATGCGGACGGCTGGACGAAGGTCAGCCTGGCCGAGGGCTCCCCGCCGAGCCTCTGGAGCTTATCGCCACCACCAGCCGCGGGGATCTGACGGAGCCCGCCAATTTGGTCGTTTCTTCCAAAAACCTTCGCTTTTGCGCCAGCTTTGTGGTCACACTATCCAGCACAACGAACTAAAAGCCTCCGCTCGATAGTCGAATCAGTATCCGTCAATAATAGAGGACGCACCATGGCAATTCCCAAAAGGTTTCAACCCCACATCAATGCAGCCTATCCGACGCATGTCATGACCGTCGGCACCGTCCTGTCGGATGGTTTCGCCCAGATCACGCCACGCGGCAGCATCCGTGTCTACGACGACGATCATATTTCCATCTGGGAGCGCGGAATCGGTCGTACGCAGGAGGAATTGCGCGATGGCACCCCCGTCACCCTATTTTACGGCAATTTTGATCTGATCAAGGAAGGGCTGGGCTTTACGCGCATGTACGGGCACGCGACCATTCATCGCCAAGGCCCTGTCTATGACCGCGTGTGGGAAGAACTGATCGAGCCCGAAAGGAAGCAGGAACCCGATCGCAAGGGCTTCGCCGTGCTCGTCAAGATTGACCGGGTCGACGATCTTCGCGGCAATCCGGTGAAGGAATAAGCCAAGAAAAGGCGGGAGTTGAAGCGGGAAGTGGAAATGGCAGACGCGGCCCGGTGCATTCCTCATGGCCGGAACAGTTGCGGAATGAGCGCCACTTCATCAGCGGTACAGCGTGGATCCAGATAGCGGCCAAGCGTTTGCACCTGGGCAATATTGTCCCGCAGGTCTTCCACGTCATGGTTCGGATTGAAATAGCCCTCGCCGACGATGAACGCCACGCGGGATACCTTGCCGGATGACGTGCTGTAGATGTCGCCGTTGACCTTCGTCGAACGGTGCGCGAGCCACAACACTGTCGGCGACACCATCGACGCCGGGCCCATCGGCACCACGCCGCGGATGATGTCGTCCTGCCAGTCGCTTCCTTGCGATTCCATCCCCCCAAAGAAATGATCGCGGTTCATCCGCGTGATCCCCATGGGCGCGATGGCGTTGACGGTGATGCCGGTGTCACCGACCTCCTGCGCCAGTGCCTTGGTGAATCCGGCCACCCCGAGTTTTGCCGCGCCATAATGGACGAGTAGCTCGTTGCCAGCGAAACCGGCGTTCGAGGTGGTGTTGACGATCCGGCCATGGCGCTGGGCGGCGAACACCGGCCAGACCGCCTTCGACATGTGAAACACGCCGTCGAGCATGACGGCCATCATGCGCTGCCATGCCCCGTCCTCGATGTTCTCGAGCGTGGCATAGTTGATGATCCCGGCGTTGTTGACCAGCACCGTGACCGTCCCGAACGCATCGATTGCCGTCTTCACGATCGCGCCGGCGCCGTCCGCGGTGGTGACCGAATGCGTGTCGGCAACGGCGCGGCCGCCGGCGCCGACGATTTCGTCGACGACAGACTGGGCAACGGCGATCGACCCGCCCGAGCCGTCGGGTTCGACACCGGGATCGTTGACGACGACCGCGGCACCGCGTGCGGCGAACTGCAGCGCGTGCTCGCGGCCAAGGCCTCGGCCGGCGCCGGTAATGATAACGACATCGTCGTCAAATCGCATTTTTGTCATGTTGCTCTCCGATTCAGGCCGGGATTTCGAACAGGCCGGCGGACCCCATTCCGCCGGCGACACACATCGAGACGACCGCCCAGCGCACGCCCCGCCGGCGCGCCTCGATCAGCGCGTGGCCGGCAAGCCGGCTGCCGGTCATGCCGAACGGGTGCCGCCCACAGGCGCGATCGCCGGCGCCACGTCCTCCGCCCAGCAGTCGGCCCGCGTCA
>JANNJH010000320.1:0-2947 GCA_031405775.1 Sphingomonadales bacterium
GCCGTCTTCCAGGTCTTCGATCACGCGCGCCCCGACCGGATTTCAAAAATCATCCTGACCGCCAGCGGTGGCCCGTTCCGGACGATGACGCGCCGCGATATGGCCAATGTGACGGTCGCCGACGCCTGCAAGCATCCGATCTGGTCGATGGGCGCCAAGATCTCGGTCGATTCGGCGACGCTGATGAACAAGGGCCTCGAACTGATCGAGGCGCATCATTTTTTCCCGGTGGGAGTCGATCGGCTCGACGTCATCATCCACCCGCAATCGGTGGTGCATTCGATGGTCGAATATGTCGATGGCTCGGTGCTGGCGCAGCTCGGCAGCCCCGACATGCGTATTCCGCTGGCCTATGCGATGGCCTGGCCCGAACGCATCGCGACGCCGGCGGCGCGTCTCGATTTCGCATCGATTGGCAAGTTTGAGTTCGAAGCACCTGATTTCGAACGATTTCCCTGCCTGAAATTGGCATGGGATGCGCTCCGCGCCGGCGGTTCGGCGCCGTGCATCTTGAACGCCGCCAATGAAATCGCCGTGGCGGCGTTCATCGCCGGGCAAGTATCGTTCCTCGATATCGACGCCATCGTCGCGGCAACACTGGCACGTGTCGCTTCGGGGTCGGTCGGTTCGCTGGCTGAAGTCGTCGAAATCGATGGCATGGCTCGCGCCGAAGCGCGGGCGCAGGTTCTGGCGCGATCGTGAAGGCTTGTGGCATGAAGGAGGCGACGCGATGACCGATCTGCTGCCCCAACCGAGCCTGTTGTTCACAGCGCTGAGCTTTATCCTGATGATCGCCATCCTGGTGGTGGTCCACGAGGGTGGGCATTATCTTGCCGGGCGGTTTTTCAAGGTCAGGATCGACGCTTTCGGCGTCGGCTTTGGCCGCGAACTGCTGGGTTTCAATGATTCCCGCGGCACGCGCTGGCGGCTCAACCTCATCCCGCTCGGCGGCTATGTGAAGTTTACCGGCGACATGAACGAGGCGAGCCAGCCCAGCCCCGAAGTGCTGGCGCTGTCGGAGTCGGAGCGCGCCGGGCTGTTCCTGTTCAAGCCCTTGTGGCAGCGCGCCATCATCGTGGCGGCTGGCCCGGCGATCAATTTCCTGTTCGCCATCGGCATATTGGCGGGTTTCTACATGGCTTTGGGCCATCCGTTCACGCCGCCAGTGGTGGCCTCGGTGATGCCGGGAAGCGCCGCGGCGAGCGCCGGCATTGTTGCTGGCGACCGCATCATTGCCATCGACGGCGCGCCGATCACGCGGTTCGAGGATATCGTCGGCACGGTGATGGGCGGCACCGGCGCGCCGTTGACACTGGTCGTCGAACGCGGCGGCGTATCGCGGACGTTGCGCGTCGTGCCCAACAAGGTCGAGACCAAAGATCGCTTCGGCAATGTCCACAAGCACGGTCGCCTTGGCATCGCGCGCGCCGGGCGGGTGATCGAGGCTGTCGGGCCGGGGCAGGCCATCGTCTATGGTGTACAGGATACCGGCGCGATTATCGGCAGCATCGCCACGACGCTGAAACAGGTGGTGACCGGCGAGCGCAGCCTTGATGAACTTGGCGGGCCGATCAAGACCGGCCAGGTAACCGGGCAGCAGGCGTCGCTCGGTCTGCTGTCATTCATCGCCTTCATGGCGTTCTTCTCGATCAACCTGGGATTCATCAACCTGATCCCCATCCCGATGCTGGACGGCGGACATCTTCTGCTTTACGCGATCGAAGCCGTCAGAAAGCGTCCGATCGGTGCGAGGACGCAGGAATGGGCATTCATGTCCGGTTTTGCGGCGTTGATGACACTGATGGCGGTGCTGACATGGAACGATCTTGGATCGGTCGGTGTCTGGGACCGGCTGGCAGGGTGGCTCGGTTGAGCATGCGGCTCTCTCGATTGCCCGGGCAATGACGGTATGGATGGATCAGCTGGTGGCAGGCAAGGACGGGTCAAGCGTGAATTATCGCCCTGGGCAGGGGTCGCGGAACACTTCGCGGCTGGTTTCTGCACTGCTGATTTCAACGATGCTGGCAACGCCGGCGCTGGCGCAGCGTCAGCCGCGTCCCGATGCCGCGCCGGCAGCGCCATCGGCGGAGGCCGAAGCCGCGGCGGCGGCGTCGCGCGGACAGGCAGCGCTGCCGGCGACGGCGGCGAACAGCGGCATCGTCCGTGCCGTCATCATTCGCGGCACCGAACGGCTCGAGCCCGAGACGGTGCGGTCGTATCTCAACCTCAACATCGGCGATCGCTATGATCGCGATCGCACCGACCAGGCGTTGAAGGCGCTGTTTGCGTCCGAATTGTTCGCCGATGCGACGATCCGCGACGACAATGGCGCGCTGACGGTCGAGGTGAAGGAAAATCCGGTGATCAACCGGATCGTCATCGAAGGCGCCAAGCGCGTCAAGGAAGACAAGATCCGCGAAGAAATTCGTCTCGCGCCGCGCCAGATCTTCACGCGATCAAAGGCCCGCGCCGATGTCGGCCGCATTCTCGAACTCTATCGCCGCTCGGGCCGATTCGCCGCGGCGGTCGAGCCCAAGATCATCCAGCTCGAACAGAATCGCGTCGACGTGGTGTTCGAAATGACCGAGGGCGCCAAATCCAAGGTCCGCCAGATCAACATCCTCGGCAACGAGAAATTCGGCGAAGGCGATATCCGCAAGGCCTTTGCCACCAAACAGTCGCGGCCGTGGAAGTTCTTCACTTCGAGCGACACTTATGATCCCGATCGCCTGGCCTATGACCAGCAAAAACTGCGGCAATTCTATCTGACCAATGGCTATGCCGATTTCCGCGTCGTTTCGTCGGTCGCCGAACTGACACCCGATGGCCGGGATTTCATCGTCACCTATGTGCTCGATGAAGGCGAACGCTATATGTTCGGCAAGGTCGACCTTGAAAGCCAGATCCGCGATATCAAGCCGGCCGAGTTCAAGGCGCTGATCAAGGT
>JANNJH010000321.1:0-5755 GCA_031405775.1 Sphingomonadales bacterium
GCTGCGAGAAGCGGCTTCGAACGGCATAGGCAATTGGCCGAACTTGATTATATTGCCGGATCGGTGCCGCGCAGACGGTCATCGTCGAAAATGACGGGCCAAGATGACGGGCCAAGATGACGGGCCGAAGATGACGGGCCAAGATGACGGGCCAAGATGACGGGCCAAGATGACGGGCCAAGATGACATGGGCCAAGATGACATGGGGTTGCCGCTTTGACCAATCGAACCATCAACGGACGCAGCGTCAACGCCATCGGACTCGGCTGCATGTCGTTCAGCCATGCCTATGGTGTTCCGCCGGCGCGCGCCGAAGCAGCGCGATTGCTGGGCCAGGCGCTCGACCTCGGCTATGACCACCTCGACACCGCGCGCATCTATGGGCTGGGGCGCAACGAGGCGCTGATCGGCGAAGCCCTGCACGGCCGCCGCGGCGAATTCTTTCTGGCGTCGAAGACCGGAATCATCATCGATGGCGACAAGCGCCGCGTCGATTGCCGGCCGGAAACGATCCTGGGCGCCATCGAGGAGAGTCTCGCCCTGCTCAAGACCGATCACATCGATCTCTATTATCTCCACCGCCCCGATTTCAGCGTGCCGATCGAGGACTCGATCGGGGCGCTTGCCGATGCCGTCAAGGCCGGCAAGATCGGCGGTATCGGCCTGTCCGAAATGTCGGCGCAAATCTTGCACCGTGCCACAGCGGTACACCCGATCGCCGCGATGCAGACCGAATATTCGCTGTGGACGCGCAACCCGGAAATCGCCGTGCTCGCCGCTTGCGCCGAAACCGGCACGACGTTCGTGGCGTTCTCGCCGGTTGGCCGCGGTGCGCTGGCCGATGGCGTGCGCGACCCGATGTTGCTGGCGCAAGGCGACTTGCGGCGGGCGATGCCGCGCTTCAGCGCCGAAAACTGGCCGGCCAATCTGGCGCTGATCGACCGTTTCAACGCCCTGGCAGCCGAGCTTGGGCACACGCCGGCACAAGTTTCGCTGGCGTGGCTGCTGGCGCAGGGCGAGCATATCGTCACCATTCCGGGGACGGCGGTGGCAGCCCATATGGCGCAAAATATCGCGGCGTCCGACATCAGGCTCGATGCAGCGACGCTGGCGCGGCTGGGTGCGCTGATCAACCAGCACAATGTCGCCGGCAGCCGCTACAGCGCGGCGATGCAGGGCACGGTCGCGACCGAAGAATTCGCCTGACAACGCGGGATCACAATCATGAAGGCGACCTATATTCTGACGCTGTCGTGCGGCGACCGGCCCGGCATCGTCGCCGCCGTCGCCAATTTGCTCGTCGATGCCGGCGGCAATGTCCTTGATGCGCAGCAATTCAACGATGTGGCGCAGGATCGCTTCTTCATGCGCGTCGTCTTCGACCTTGACGCCGACGCCTTTGCCGCGCTCCACCAGCGCTTCGCCCCGATCGCGGCCTTCTACACGATGCAATGGCATTTGCGCTGCCAGGCCGACCGCAAGCGCGTGCTGCTGATGCTTTCGAAGTTCGATCATTGCCTCGGCGATCTGCTCTATCGCTTCCGTATCGGCGAGCTCGACATGGACGTGGTCGGCATCATCGCCAACCACCCCAAGGCCGCGCTCAACGTCTCGATGATCGGCGACATTCCGTTTCATTATCTGCCGGTGACCAAGGACACCAAGCTGCTCCAGGAGGCCCGCATCAAGGCGATCGTCACCGAGTCGCAGGCCGATATCGTCGTGCTGGCGCGCTATATGCAGATCCTGTCAAACGACCTGGCGACCTTCCTGTCGGGCCGCTGCATCAACATCCACCACAGTTTCCTGCCCGGCTTCAAGGGCGCCAAGCCCTATCACCAGGCGCATGAACGCGGCGTCAAGCTGATCGGCGCCACGGCGCACTTCGTCACCGCCGATCTCGACGAAGGCCCGATCATCGAACAGGATGTCGAGCGCATCAGCCACGCCGACACCCCCGACGATCTGGTCCGCAAGGGGCGTGACATCGAACGCCGCGTGCTGGCGCGCGCCGTCCACTGGTATCTGCAGGACCGCATTCTGCTCAACGGCGCCAAGACCGTCGTCTTTCGCGACTGAAACCGATCATCGGAAAAATCGCCCAAGGCGGATGTTGATGCCGTTTCGTCTGGAGATAACGCCGGGCTTTGGAACCTCCTTGCCCGAGGCGCGTTGCCTCAACAGTCAGCAAAGGAAATCAGTCATGGAACAGCCTGTTTCGACGTCCATCACCAGACGAGGCGCGGTCACGGGGCTGGCGGTGGCCGCCGCCGGGGCGGCGGTACTGGCCGGGGCGGCCAACGCGCAGGCGACGAAAACCATGCCCGAGAAAAGCCTGTACGAGCGGCTGGGCGGCGTCTTCGCCATCGCCGCGGTCATCGATCACTTCAGCGACGCCGTCGTCAAGAACCCCATCGTCGGCGCGAAGTCGAAGAACCCGCAACTGCGCGAATGGCACACCAAACAGCTGGGAAGGCTGCCCGGCCTCAAGTTCATGCGGACGCTGTGGGTCTGCAATGTTTCGGGCGGGCCCTATCAGTTCACGGCGACCAAGCCCGGCACGACGCCGCTCGGCCTTGAGGAGGCGCACCGCAAGCTGCGGATTTCTCCGGCGGAATTCGACGAGGTCGCAGCGGAACTCGGACGCACCCTCGATTTCGTCAAGGTTCCCAAGCGCGAGAAGGCCGAAGTCCTGAAAGCCTTCGCCGCCCACAAGGCCGAGGTCACCGCCGGCCATGGCGCCGCCGCCAAGCGCGGCTGAAGTATACGGTGTTTGCAGGTCTGGACGACCCGCCCAGCTTTGGCTGGGCGGGGAATCCACGCCTGCGTGGCACCGGCGCCGCAAGCCGTCGGTCGACCAAAAGCTGGCGTCGATCCATGCCGGTGCGGCTGTCGCTGCTGCTGGCTTTTCGCGCCGGGCAAACGCAATATTTTGACTTCGACTCAGCTGATACGCTATAGGATGGGCTTCCGGGGGGATAAGGAAGAACGCACTCAGTGGCAACGCGCGCAATCGATTCCCGCAACGCCGACCCCAAGCCGGACCCGCGCGCCGACACGCGCTCCGATACCAGGGCGCGCCGCTACGACCCCGCCGAAACCCGGCAGCGCGTCCTTGCCGCCGCGCATATGCTGTTTTCGGCCAAGGGCTTCGCCAACACCGGCACCGCCGATATCGCCCGCGAAGCCGATGTCTCGGAAGGCTCGATCTTCTATCATTTCGGCTCCAAAAAGGCGTTGCTCGCCGAACTTGGCGTCCGCCACGGTCGCATGATGATCGCGGCGATGGAGGGCAGCGACGCGCTCGAGGATCTCGAACCCGGCATCATCATCCTGCGCGTCTTCAAATTCTGCCGCGAAAGCCTGTTATTGGAAGGCATGGGTGAAATCCGCGGTGAGGTACGCGGCGACACCCGGGCCAAGGCCAGGATGGCCGATAACCCCGACGCCGAACCGTTTTACCACGCCGCCAAGGCCACCACGACCGAATGGCTCCAGCGCCAGATGAGCGTCGCCATGGCCAAGCGCGGCATCGCCAACGTCGATATCGAAATCGCCGCGTCGTTCACCCATCACATCGTCGGCGACGCCATCGATCGCATCCTGACGGCGCCCACCCCGGAAGCCGCCGCCCGCGTCGAAAAGGAAACCGTCCGTTTCGTCCGCGCCGCCTGCAACTACCCAGCCTAGGTTGACGGCGTTTCGCCCGTCGCGGGCCATCCTCGAGCTTGGGCCGGGCTTTTTCGACGCCGTCGCGCCGGCCGATTTTCCGGCGACGATCTTGCGTTTTCGCAATGATCGCGCCGCGTCCGAAATCGGCCTCAAAACCCTGTCCGACGGTGATTGGGTCCGCCATTTCGGCCGCTTCGAGCCGCTGCCAGGCAGCCTCGATGCCCCGCTGGCGCTGCGTTACCACGGCCATCAGTTCCGCACCTACAACCCCGATCTCGGCGACGGCCGCGGCTTTTTGTTCGCGCAATGCCTCGATGAAAACGCCCGCCTCATGGACCTTGGCACCAAGGGCAGCGGCACGACGCCGTGGAGCCGCGCCGGCGATGGTCGGCTGACGCTGAAGGGCGCGGTGCGCGAAATCCTCGCCACCGAAATGCTCGAAGCCCTTGGCCTCGATACCAGCCGCACGCTGTCGGTGATCGAAACCGGCGAGGATTTGCAACGCGGCGACGAGCCCTCCCCGACCCGCAGCGCCGTGCTCGTCCGCCTCAACCACAGCCACGTCCGCTACGGCAGCTTCCAGCGCCAGGCCTATTTGCAGGACGAAGCGGCGATGACGCGGCTTGTCGATTATGCGCTGCGCCATTTCGCGCCCCAAGCCACGGGTCCATCGCCCGCCGCGGCGCTGCTCGACCACGCCGTTACCACCGGATCGCGGCTGGCGGCGCAGTTCATGGCCGCCGGCTTCGTCCATGGCGTCCTCAACACCGACAATATCAACATCACCGGCGAATCGTTCGATTACGGCCCGTGGCGGTTCGCGCCGTCATGGGACCCGGATTTCACCGCCGCCTATTTCGACCATCAAGGCCTTTACAGCTTCGGTCGCCAGGCCGAGGCGCTGCAATGGAACGCCTATCAACTCGCCGGCGCGTTGCGGCTGGTCGCGCCGCTGGAGATGCTGAAACCGCCGCTGGAGGCCTGGCCGCAACGCTATCAAGCGGCGCTGGTCACCGCGCTGCTCACGCGGCTGGGCGTCGACAAGCGCAACCCCGACGCTGACCTCGCGCTGGTCAGGGCCATCGAGGCCGGGCTGACGACGACGCGGATGTCGCCCGACCGTTTCTGGTTCGACTGGCGCCGCGGCGTCCGGCGCGCGCCGTCGCCGGCGGACGAAACCTATGCGTCGCCGGCCTTCGAGCCCTTCCGCGCCGCCATTGCCGCTTACGCCGGCGCTGCCCCCACCCACGAATATTGGTCGGACCCCGCCCCCTGCACGATGCTCATCGACGAAGTCGAGGCCATCTGGGCGCCGATCGCGCAAGCCGACGACTGGCGCGCGCTGCACGCCAAGATCGCCGCCGTCCGCCGCATGGGCGCGGCAATGGTGATATAGGCGCCACAAGCGGGAGCAGCCCTCACCGCGCCAGCATCGGCCCCAGCTTCTTCCCCCCGAACACATGCACGTGCAGATGCGGCACCTCCTGGTGCGCATCCACCCCGGCATTGGCGAGCAACCGATACCCCGGTTCCTCCAGCTCCAATAGTTTCGCCACCGCCCCCACCGCGCGCACGAAACCGCCGATTTCCGCATCGCTCGCACCAGCCGAAAAATCCGCCCATGACCGCCACGCCCCGCGCGGAATCACCAGAACATGCACCGGCGCCTGCGGGTTGATGTCATCAAAGGCGATCGCCCAGTCATCCTCGTAAACGCGCGTCGATGGAATCTCGCCACGCAATATCCGCGCAAAGATATTGCCCTCGTCATAATCGCCAGTCGCCGCCACAGCCATCGCCACATCTCCCAAATCCCCCATAGCACCCCCTCTCCCCTTGCGGGAGAGGGCGACTCGGCGCTCGCGTCGTGCGGGGAGAGGGGTGCCTCCGGCGGGCAGGGGGGCGACCCCCTGCACCCCATTCATGGGATTCCCCCGGCGCGCTCGCTCGGCTACGGTCGCCCCGCACATGGATATCGAAACCTTTATCGCCAAATGGCAGGGCCTTCCCGGCGGCGCCGAACGCGCCAATTGCCCGCCGTTCATCAGCGAATTCTGCCGCGCGCTGGGGCTGCCCGAACCCG
>JANNJH010000322.1:0-1491 GCA_031405775.1 Sphingomonadales bacterium
GCCGGCAAGACCTTGCCGCGCAGCACGCCGTTCATGTCGGGGATGAGGCATTCGACCTCGTTGATGCCCCGGCTGCGGATCCATTCGGCGATGTCGGCCATGACGCACCTGCTGCCGGCCGGGGGACGATGCGCGCCGGCACTCGCAGCGTCGCCGCAGGCCCGTCCGCGCCGGTGACGGGTCGCTGCGACAGTGATAACAGCTTGCCCGTGCCGGTGCCTAGCCTGTTCCGCCCTCGCCGATCACCGCATCAACTGACGGCGAAGTTTTTCGTCGCGAAATCCCAGTTCAGATGGCCGGCGACGATGGCATTGACGTGGTCGGCGCGAAGGTTCTGGTAATCGAGATAATAGGCATGTTCCCAGACATCGACGGTCAGCAACGGTATCTGGCCGCGGGCGAAGGGCACTTCGGCATCGCCGGTGCTGATGGCCTTGAGCTTGCCGCCGTCGCTGACCAGCCAGCCCCAGCCGGTGCCGAACTGGTCGATGCTGGCCTTGGCGAGCGCCGCCTTCGCCGCGTCGAGGCTACCGAAATCGCGGGTGATGGCGGTGGCCAGCGCCCCCGATGGTGCCTGCGCCGCCGGGCTGAGGCTGTTCCAGTAAAAATTATGGTTCCAGCACTGGGCGGCATTGTTGAAGATTTTCGTCTTGGCCGCATCGCCGACAGTGGCGAGGATGATCTCCTCAAGCGTCTGGCCCGCGACGGAGGTCGCCTCCGCTCCCGCCATCGGTGTGCCGGCGATCAGTTTGCCCAGCGCATCGAAATAGCCGGCGTGATGCTTGCCGTGATGGAAACCCAGCGTCCTTGCCGAAATCACCGGTTCGAGCGCGGTGGCGGCAAAGGGCAAGGGGGGCAAGACCAGCGGCGACTTGCCGATGCGGGCAGCCGGGAGGGCGGCGGCGGCGCTGCCGGGGATCGCTGCGGCACCGGCAACAAGCGCCGACGCGGCGAGGAATTCACGGCGCGCGGAATCGGCCTTGGTCGGTTCGGACATGATCGGCTCCAACAGCGTCCCGCCTATGCCGGGACGTTCGCGTAAACCCATGGTCGCGGCTTGCGGTTCCATCGCCATGGCCCCGGCATTGATGGCGGGGATGTTCGATCCGGATGACAGGGGCGCGCCACTCGGCTATCGCCCGCGACATGACCGAAATCACGCCCCAGATCGTCGCCGAGCACGGCTTCACTCCGCAGGAATATGAACGCGTCGTCGCGTCGATGGGGCGGCTACCCAATTTGCTCGAACTCGGCATCTTTTCGGTGATGTGGTCGGAGCATTGTTCGTACAAATCGTCGCGAATCCACCTGGCGAAGCTGCCGACGAAAGCCCCGTGGGTGATCTGTGGGCCGGGGGAGAATGCCGGGGTCATCGATATCGGCGATGGAGATGCGGCGATCTTCAAGATGGAGAGCCATAACCACCCGAGCTTCATCGAGCCCTATCAGGGCGCCGCGACCGGCGTCGGCGGCATCCTGCGCGACGTCTTC
>JANNJH010000323.1:0-1022 GCA_031405775.1 Sphingomonadales bacterium
ATCTTTTTCTGGGAATATCTGCATCGGCTGCTCGGCCGGCTGATCGGGTTTGCGTTCGCGCTGCCCTTGCTGTGGTTCTGGATCGGCAAGGCGATCCCCGCCGGCTACAAGCCGCGGCTTTTGGCGCTGCTGATGCTTGGCGGGTTGCAGGGCGCGATTGGCTGGTGGATGGTCAGCAGCGGCCTTGTTGACCGCGCCGCGGTGGCGCACGAACGGCTGGCGGTGCACCTCGTCATGGCGCTGGCGATCATTGCCGGGTGCATCTGGACGGCGCTGGATTTGCGCCGCACGGAGACGCCTTCGCACCCACGCCCGCGCCGCTGGGTGCTGCCGTTTGCGCTGCTGCTGACGGTGCAGATCATCTGGGGCGCGTTCGTCGCCGGGATGCGCGCCGGCCATGCGTCGGACACCTGGCCGCTGATGTTCGGAACCTTGGTCCCCGCCGGGCTGGTGACCAGCGCGCGTGACCTGATCGACAGCCCGGTGACGGTGCATTTCGTGCATCGCAGCCTCGCCTATGCCGTGGCGGCGGCGGCGCTGCTGATCGCGCTGCGGTTGTGGCGCGCCGGCGCCGGACCAAGGGCGCTGGCGCTCGGCGGCGCGGTCGCACTGCAATTCGGGCTTGGCGTCGCCACCGTGCTTAGCGGCGTCGCCATCTCGCTGGGCGTCGCGCATCAGGCCGGCGGGGCGCTGCTGGTGGCCGCCAGCGTCTGGGCGGCGCATTGGGCGGTTCAGGGCCGGCGCGCATGACCGCAAAGAACGTCCTTGGCGGCGCGCTGGCGCTATGCTCGGTCGCACCGATGACCGGCTGGCGACGCGACGGCTGCTGCAACACCGACGACAGTGACGCGGGCCGCCACGTCGTCTGCATCCTGGCGACCGAGGAGTTCCTGATTTTCAGCAAGGCCATCGGCAACGACCTGTCGACGCCCCGCCCCGAATATGGCTTTCCCGGCCTCGTCCCCGGCGACCGCTGGTGCCTGTGCGCGGCGCGCTGGGAGGAAGCGCGGGTGGCGGGCTTT
>JANNJH010000324.1:0-7819 GCA_031405775.1 Sphingomonadales bacterium
GCGGCCGGGTTTTTCGTATCGGCATCGCCCTGGAATGACAGATTGAACGGCTGACCGCGATTTCCGACTTTTCATCGCCCGGCAGGTCGGCTAGCTTTTGCCAGAACAGCGGCATGAGCCGCGATGGGAGTTGAAATGAGATATTTGCAGGCAATCCGCAACATCCTCCTGCTGTCCTCCGGCCTGGCAGCCGCGCCGCTTGCCCTTGCCGCTGAACCGGCAGCGACAAAAGCTGCAGCGGTTGAACAATCGTCCGACTGGGTCCAGCTGCCCCTGAGCGTCTCGAAGGAAACCTTGGAAAAAGTCTTCGCGATGCCGCCCGTCGAGACGGCCGCGGATTTCACTTTCACCGTCCTCGTGCCGCCCAAGGCGCAGATGTTCGATCCGTTCGATATGTACGTCGTTGACGACAAGACCGTCTTGGTCGCCGACGACGGCAAAAGCGGCGCGGTGTATAAGGTCACCACCGGCGGCGAGGTTTCGCTGCTCGCGGACATCAAGAAGCATTCGCCGATTTCGCTCGACAAGGCACCTGCAAGCTTCGGCAAGTTCGCGGGACATCTTTATACCGTGGCGTTCGCCAAGCCGGAGAAGGCCGGCGGCTGGGAGTTGCCCGACGCGATTACCCGCATTGACCCGGCAACCGGCCAGGACACTGTCAT
This sequence comes from Sphingomonadales bacterium, assembly GCA_031405775.1. GTDB lineage: Bacteria > Pseudomonadota > Alphaproteobacteria > Sphingomonadales > Sphingomonadaceae > Sandarakinorhabdus. Next base: position 663 of record JANNJH010000324.1, read on the forward strand.
TTGCTTTCTGCCGGTCAGCAAAAGCGGCGAGCCCGGGGCTGGCGGCTTTTTTGCACGGTTTGGGCCGGAAAAAGGCCCCTTCGCCGGCAAATTATGGGTGACCGCCGCCAGCAACCATACGATCTATCAAGTCACGCCTGACGGTGCCTGTACACCGTTCGTCACGATCGACCTGAAGAAATGGGGATCACCACGCGGAATCGGCTTCATGCCTGACGGCAAAACCATGTTGCTCGGCATTGCCCATCCGGCGGCCGACAACCGCGCCAAGACAATCAAAGGCGGCGGGTTTGTCGTGAAGGTATCGGCCGACGGCAGTATTGCGGACCAGCCGTTTGCGACGGGATTGCACGAGCCCGGCGCGATGGCCTTCGCGCCAAAGGGTTTCGGCAAGTTCGCGGGCGAATTGTTCATCAGCGACGCTGGCGAATGGAATAACGAGGTCGAGGCGATCGAACCCGTTCCGAGCGATGGGCACGTTTACCGCGTAACCAAGTCCGGCAAGCTGGAAATGGTTGCCTCAGGGCTGGCGAACCCCGTCGGCGTGGCTTTCGTCGGCGGTTCGCTGCTGGTGTCCGATATCAACGGTGACTTCCACGTTGGCACGCAGAAATTCCCCGACGGCTTCATGGTGACAATCAAGGCGCGGTAGTTTCGCCGAGGCGGCGTGACGCCAGCGTCCCGCCTCTCGCCTTGCGGGCGAGGGAAGTTTTGGCAACACAACATGACTTGCATATAATAAGCATGGCATCTATGTTGCCGGCCATGAAAGACAGCGTTGCCCTGCTCATCGCCGATACGTCGCGCTTCTTCCGGCGCCGTTTCGATGCGCGCGCCCGCAGCCTCGGCGTCAGCCGGGCGCAGTGGCAGGTGCTGTTCGCGCTGTCGCGCAACGAAGGCGTCAACCAGGCCGGGCTCGCCGAAGCGCTTGATGTCGAAACCATCACCGTCGGCCGCATGGTCGATCGCCTGGAGGATGCCGGGCTGGTCGAGCGGCGCGCCGACCCCGCCGATCGCCGTGCCTGGCGGCTGCACCTGACCGACCGCGCCCACCCGATCCTTGACCAGTTGCGCGCTGTCGGCGATACGGTCATGGCCGAGGCGCTGGCCGGGATCGACGCCGACGAACAGGCGGTGCTGGCGGCGCTGCTGGCCCGGCTACGTGCCAATCTTTGCCGACGCGGCGAAAATGATGTCGCTCCGCTTCGCACCAAAATGGCGAGCAATATCTGATGCATGCGATCGTCGACCGCGATGACCTCGCCGTGACCCGCCGCCGCTGGCTGCGACCGGTGTTGATGCTGACCGGGCCGTTGCTGATCATCGCCATCGGGGTGTATTATTGGCTGTCGTCCGGCGGCAGCGTTGCGACTGACAATGCCTATGTCAAGCAGGACAAGGTATCGATCAGCGCCGATGTCTCGGGCCGCGTCGCCGAAGTGCCGGTGTCCGAAAGCCAGCGCGTCCACAAGGGCGACATTCTCCTCCGCCTCAACCCGCTGCCGTTCCAGATCGCCCTCGACCAGGCCAATGCGGCGCTGGCCGGCGCGCGGCTGCAGGTCGCGGGCCTTAGCGAAAGCACTACCGGCAAGGAAGCCGATGTCGGCGGAAAACGCGAGGCGGTGGCCTTTGCCCGCATCGACCGCGAGCGCCAGCAGGACCTGTTGAAGGATGGCTTCACAACGCGCGCGCGTTTGCAGATGGCCGAACATACATTGAGCCAGGCCGAGGCCGAACTTGCCACGGCGCTTTCGGACGCCGCCACGGCGCGCACCGCCGCCAATGCGGGCGGCGCCGGCACCCACCCGCTGGTGCTGGCGGCGATGGCGCAGCGCGACAAGGCGGCGCTTGACTTGGCGCGCACCACGATCCGCGCCCCCGCCGACGGCATCGCCAGCCAGACCGACAAGGTCCAGCCAGGGCAGATCGTCGTCGCCGGCATGCCGACGATGTCGCTGGTGGTCAGTGACACGCGCTATGTCGAGGCCAATTTCAAGGAAACCGACCTTGAACACATGCGCGTCGGCCAGCCGGCGACGATCAAGCTCGATGCCTATCCGTCACGGCCGCTCAAGGGCCGGGTCGAAAGCATCGGCGCCGGGACGGGCAGCGAATTTTCGGTGCTGCCAGCGCAGAACGCCACCGGCAACTGGGTCAAGGTCGTCCAGCGCGTGCCGGTCCGCATCGCGTTCGCAAAGGCCACCGACGTGCCGCTGATCGCCGGCCTGTCCGCCAGCGTGACGGTCAAGACGGCGAAATAACCATGGCCAGCGTTGCCGCGACACCTGCCGGCGTGCCCGCCGGGGCCGGCGCCAGCCCCGTCGCGATCACCGCGATCGTCATCCTCGCCTCGTTCATGACGGTGCTCGATTCGACCATCGCCAACGTCGCCTTGCCGTTCATGCAGTCCAGCCTTGGCGCCGCGTCGGACACCATCGCCTGGGTGTTGACCAGCTATATCGTCGCCACCGCCATCGCGATGCCGCTCACCGGCTGGCTTGCCGAACTGCTGGGGCGGCGGCAATTGTTCCTGTGGTCGGTGGCCGGTTTTGTTGCCGCCTCGATGTTGTGCGGGCTGGCGCAATCGCTTGAACAGATGGTCGTCTTCCGGATGCTGCAAGGCGCCTTCGGAGCGTTCCTGATGCCGCTCGGCCAGGCCTTTGTCCTCGATGCCTGGCCACGCGCCAAGCACGGCCAGGCGATGGCGATTTGGGGCGTCGGCGTCATGGTCGGGCCGATCCTCGGACCGGTCTTCGGCGGCTATCTGACCGATAATTTCGACTGGCGCTGGGTGTTCTTCATCAACCTGCCGTTCGGCATCGTCGCGCTTCTCGGCGGTTTCGCTGTTTTGCCCAATTTGCGCGCCAAGGTGCGGCGCTTCGATCTTCTGGGCTTCTCGATGCTGGCGATCGGCGTCGCGGCGTTGCAGCTTTGCCTCGATCGCGGCCAGCAGCTCGACTGGTTCGACAGCTGGGAAGTGCGGATCGAGGCCGGCATCGCCGCCGCCGCGCTCTGGGCCGTTGGCGTCCATGTGGCGACGCGAACCGGCACCATCCTCGATCGCCGCATCCTCGCCGATCGCAACATGGTGACCAGCATGATTTTCATCACCCTGATCGGCGTGCTGATGATCAGCACGACGGCGTTGCTGCCGGTGATGCTCGAACGATTGTTCGGCTATCCGGCGATGGCAACCGGCTATATCATGGCGCCGCGCGGCATCGGCATCATGACCGCGATGCTGGTCGTCGGCCGGCTTCTCGGCAAGTTCGACGCCCGGATAGTGATAGCGATCGGACTGGTGCTGACGGCGTGGTCGCTGTTCGCGATGAGCCAGTTTTCGCCGCACATGGACAATCGACCGATCATCATCACCGGGCTGGTCCAGGGCGCCGGCATGGGGCTGATCTTCGTGCCGCTCAACACCATTGCCTTCGCCACGCTGGCACCCGAATTGCGCACCGATGCCGCGAGCTTTTTCCAGCTGTTGCGCAATCTTGGCGGCTCGGTCGGAGTCAGCCTGGCGGTCGGCGTGCTTGCCCGGCAGACGCAGATTTCACACGCCGATATCGGTGCCGCGCTGACACCATTTTCAGTGCCCTGGGCCGATGGCGGCTTTACCTCGATGCTCGGCGCCACCGGCGAGACGCTGACGGCGATGCTCGACAATGCCGTCAATGCCCAGGCGGCGATGATCGCCTATGTCGATGTCTATCGGATGCTGTTCTGGATAACGGTCGCGGTGATGCCGCTGGTGCTGATGCTGCGCAAACCCGACAAGGGCGCACCGCCGCCCGAAATGGTTACGGAATAGCCGACTCCCCCACGTCATTGCGGGGGAGCCGGGCGGCAATCAGTGCCCGGACATATATTCGACCAGGCCCGGCAGGCTGGGGATATCGACCAGACCGCGGAGATGCGGCCGGATCAGCCGGCGATCCGCCAGTCGGCGCAGCGATCGGCAGAAGGTTTCCGGCGGCATCGCCAAATAGCGGGCGATGTCACGTCGCGGCATCGGCAGCGCGATCGTGCCGCTGTTGCGGCCGTCGGCCCACAACCGCTCGGCGATGCAGGCCAGAAACCCCGCCATCCGCTGGCTGTCGTGGCGCAGGCCGAGCCATGACCGGTGCCGCTTCGATGCCAGGTCGCGGCGGCGCGCCAGTTTGCGAAACATGTCCGCCGCCTCGTCGTCTTCCAGCATGGCGAGGAGCATCTGCGAGCGCGGGATCGGCCGGACGATGGTGGGGCCGATGGCTTGCGCGGTATGCGGATGAATCGATGACATTTCCATCCCGACGACATCGCCGGGGACCAGGAAGTCGAGGATCAGCGACGCGCCGTCCGGCGTCGTCGACGAGAGTTTGAGGACACCCTCGACGACTTCGTACAGGCATCGCGCCGTGTCACCGGCTTCGAACAGGGTGGTGCCGCCGGCCAGCCGCTGCTCGCTCTCGCTCGCACGACCGGCTGTCAACATCGTCGCGAGACCGGCGACCGGGCGCGCTGGAAGCGTCTGCGGCGGCACAATCGGCAAAGCACTACTCATCGAAATATCCTTGCGAACTCGTGGTGCCTATCGCCTCGCGAGCCCTGGGTGCGAAATAGGTAATGTTCACATTCGCGCCGCTTTATCGGAATGCTGCGCGGTCGGGGACGTGCGCCAGCGCCATCCCGGCTATTCGGCGCGCTGCAACATCGGAGCGGCGGGCCTGTGCATATAGGGAGATTGGGCGATTCCGCGCGACACCGCCCAGATAGCCGCCTGGGTCCGGTTCAGGACGCTCAGTTTGCGCATGATCGCCTTGATGTGAACCTTGACCGTCGCCTCGGTGATCGCCAGCTCGCGCGAGATCAGCTTGTTGGCATCGCCGCGGGACAAGCAACGCAGGACACCGATTTCACGCGCCGACAAATGCACGTCGCCGGCGTTCGCCATCCAGTCGTCGCTCGCCGACCGCCAGTCGGTTGCCATCATCGCCGCGACGGTCTGGGACGGAACAACTTTTTCACCCGACGCGATGAGTTCGAGCGAGCGCGCCAGCGGTTCGCAGGAAATCTGCCTGGCGAGATAGCCGTCGACACCAGCCGACATCGCTTCCGACGTTGTCCGCACGCTGCAATCCTCGCCCATGAGGACGATACGCGCGTCGGGATAGGCTTCGCGCAGCGACCGGCAGACGCCTGGGCCTTCGATCGTGGATTGGCTGTCGACGATTATCATGTCGATCTGGCAGTGATCGTTCGCGGCGGCGCGCAGCTCCGCGCAACCCGCCGCGGTTTCAACGACGCCGAAGCCGCGTTCGACGAGGATTCGGCGCAGGCCTTCGCGGACGATCTCATTTTTGCCAACGATCGCGATATGGACATCCGGGCTCATCTGGGTCTCCCTGTTCCTGGTCGTTAATAATGATTACCCAGAACGGCTGTCAGCCGGAATAAGCAACCTTACCAAAGCCGGTGACCGGCCGCGATTTTCCGGCCGCTTTCGACGATTCTTCCGCGCGCCGTTCCAGCCCCTCCGGCGCACCGGCTCTGCGAAAGTGCCAAGATTATCCAAATGAAATCTTACAATGTCGTTAACGAACCAAGCAACAATATCATCGGGCTAGCCCCGATAAGTCAGCGTGGTTCTTCCGCATTAGCCCAAAGGCATGATACCGGGCGACATGATGGGGTTGCACCGCCGCCGGGCATCTCCGCCTGCCGATTCCGCCACGGTTGAAGAACATTCGACGGATCATAAGCAATTGCCGCAGATCGCGCGGCGCGCCATCGTCCAGCAAACGTCCAGCGCTTCGGTCAGACCCGCCAGTTCGTCGCCGCTAAGCAGCAACACGTTGATTTATCGATGGATAATCTCGCTGGAGCCATGACTGCGAACAAGCGCGATTATTGGCAGGGCCGCCGCCATGGCTTTGCCGAGCGCGTCGGGAAACCCTTATGCCGCCTGTGACGCGTCCACCATGCCGTCATGATCCGCGTCGGGACAGGGTCGGCCGCCGGCGATTCCCGGGCGTTTCCCGAACTGTTCGGGAAACGCCCGGTGCCGCTGCGCGCTTCGGCGATGATGCTGGCGTCGAAGCTGTCGCGTGGCCATCGGGCACCCGGCCGCATCGGCGCGCCGCCGCGCACCGCCGCGCACCGGCGTCGGCAATCCCGCGGTCACCGCCGCCGGTTCCGGCGTGCCCGTTAGTAGATTCCCCTATCGAAACGCAATGCCATTGCGATCAAAACGTCACGACGAACAGGAGGCGGGCGTGCAAAATATTCTCGTGCTGATCAACGGCGATGCCGGGCAGGACCACCGGCTTCGCGCCGGAATCGACTTGGCCCAGGCGCTTGGGGGGCACATCACCTGCCTTACCGTCACGGCGGACGAATCGATGCTCGGCAAGGCGGCGGGCGCGTTGTCGCCGCACGCGCGCAGCGGCGGCGCCATATCGGCGGATACCGACGGCATGAACCGAATCCAGGGTCGACTGTGCCGTGAAGGTGTCGACTGGGACTGGATACAGAAGCCGGGTGGGGCGGCGTCCGGCCTCCACGGCACGACGCGATATGCCGACATGATCGTCGCCAGCGGTGTCTGCGACAGGCGTGTTCCGGGTGGACGACCGGTCGTCCCCGTCGAGGTCTTTGTCCATTCGAACACGCCGGTCATCATGACGCCGTTCGACGGCGTCAGGCTCGACCCGCGTGGCCGCGTCCTCGCGGCCTGGGATGGTGAACCGTTGACATTGGCGGCGATGCGGATCGCGGCACCGCTGCTCCGGCTCGCGAGTTGCGTCGAGATCGCCCCGTTCGGAGCGGAATCCGTCGGCCTCTCGGCTGATTTCGCCGTCCGCCATCTGCTGAAACATGGCATCCGCGCCGCGCGCCGCGAATCGTCCTTCCATGACCGGACGCTGGCATCGGCGATGCTCCACGAAGTCAGCGGTGCCCCTTATGAATATGCCTTTGTCGCGGGATCGCGGAGCCGGCGGTTGGCGCAGATGGTGTTTGCCGCAGGGCCGCGCTCGCCGTGGAGCGTCACCGGCGTGTCGTCGGCCGCGCTGCATTGATCCTCGGGTTGCCGGCGCGATCTCGGAGCCTTGACCGATCTGAAAGCACTCAACGTACCGACTGTTCGCAAACCGACGGATGAGGAATATGCGGCC
>JANNJH010000325.1:0-1642 GCA_031405775.1 Sphingomonadales bacterium
GGACCGCTGGAACATCGTCACGACGCTGAATTATCTGCCGCACCACACCGAGACCGCCATCGTCGTCGCCAAGTGCAAGGAGTTCGACACCGATATCGGCCGCAAGCAGGTGGCGAACATGGTCAAGGTGGCGGACATGACCCGCGCCGGCTTCATCGGCGGCGACATCTCGACGGTGATGAGCCCGCGCACGGTGATCACCTGGGCCCAGAACGCGACGATCTTCAGCGGCAATATCGGCTTTGCCTTCCGCCTGACCTTCCTCAACAAGTGCGATGAGGCCGAACGCGGCATCGTGGCGGAATATTACCAGCGGGTGTTCGGCGAGGAATTGCCCGAATCCGTCGCGGTAAAAGCGCGGCGATGATTTATCGAGCAAAGCTGGATCATCGATTTTTGCTCATCGTCGGCGTCCTACTTACGTCATGCGCCAGCCCTCAGGAACCTGATCCACGAATTTGCATGACGCCAGAGTCGCGTTCGCAGGCGCTTTCTGCGGAGAGAAAATCTGTGAAATCGGAGCGATGCATTCACCGCACCGCTTACCAATTCGCCGGAGCTCCAGGGCCCGCTAGCGATATCGCAAAGGCTGTAGTTATTGCTTGCGGTAGCCCAATATCAGTTGCAGCCAGAGAATACTGGAACGAATACAAGAACGAGCTTGCAACACCGGCTTTGCGGGCATCAGAGTTTGAGGAGGCTTTGAAGGAAATGAGAACTGAAGCTGCTGAAAATGCTCTTATGTTTGTGATACAGGCGCGTGCAGGGCATTGTAGTCCGCCTGACTAAATCAACACAGCTAGTATATGGGAGACACGCTCTATTATACTTATTTGCACCTCAAGCTGCGTGTCTGCTCTAAACAATCGCCCCTAATCCCTTCCGCTGCACAATCCCCAACAACCGCAGCGCCGGCCCGCCCGGTCGCTTCGTCCCGCGCTCCCATTCCGAAACCAGATTCTTCGACACATTCAAATACCGCGCAAACACCGGCTGCGACACCCGCTCCTGCTCGCGAATCGCCCGAATCGCCTCGGGCGCCAGCACCGGCGCCGGCGCCAGGCACGCCGCGTCAAATTCGCGCATCGTCTGCTTGTCGATGGCGCCGCGCTCGTGCAGCCCCTCCATCATGCCATGCACCGCCGCCATCGCATCGCTTATATACGTCGTCGCCATCTTCCACCTCCATCATCGCGCCCGTGGCCACTTCGGCGTCGATCTGCGCCTGCGTCAGCCCCAGCACGAGCCTCGCCGCCTTCCGAAACACCGCCAATTCCTCCGCGTCCAGATTGGCCTTGCTGCTCTTGGCAAACCCGAACGCAAACACCGCGCGCTCGCCATCCCGAAAAAAGATCAAAGTCCGATAACCACCCGACCTGCCACCATTTTCACGCGCAACGCGCTGCTTGATCAGGCCGTTGCCCAATTGCGCATCGACAAGGCCGCGTTCGGCCCGCGCGACCGCCTCACGCAGCACGGCATCGTCAATCTCCTCCTTGCGCGCGAACTTCGCGAACCAGCCGCTCTTGTAAATCCGCAATGCCGCCGCTGCCCCACCAGTTCACGCGTCGTGATGTCATACTATGTATGATACGTCAATCTTCGTCCCCGCTCAACCTGCCTTGCATCTGCTCCAATCAAC
>JANNJH010000326.1:0-1350 GCA_031405775.1 Sphingomonadales bacterium
ACGATCGACGATGCGATTGGGGAGGCTTTCGACAAGACCGCGAAGATATTGGGTCTGGGTTTCCCCGGCGGGCCAGCGGTGGAACGGGCTGCCATGGTGGGCAATCCGGGGCGATTTGCGCTGCCGCGTCCGCTTTTCGGCAGTTCGGAGTCGCATTTCTCGTTCGCCGGGCTGAAATCGGCGGTGTTGCGGACTTGGCAGGGATTGGGGGCGGCATTGCCCGAGAAGACCGCAACCGATCGCGACGATCTGGCGGCGGCGTTTCAGGCGGCGGCGACCGATTGCCTTGTCGATCGCACGGCGCGGGCGATGCTGGCGTTTCCTATGGCCACGGCGCTGGTGGTGGCGGGGGGTGTCGCGTCGAACCAGCACATCCGGGGGGCGCTTTCGGCGCTGGCGGCGACGCAGGGGCTGGCGTTCGTCGCGCCGCCTTTGTGGCTTTGCACCGACAATGCGGCGATGATCGCCTGGGCCGGCGCGGAGCGACTGGCGCTCGGGCTGGTCGATACGCTCGATGCACCGGCGCGGCCGCGCTGGCCGCTCGATCCGGGAGCAGAGGCCGTGCGCGGCGCGGGGGTGAGGGCGTGACGGTTGCTGCCCCGGCACGTCAGCGCCAGACAGCGAATCCCGCCGCCTATCCTGTGAAAACCGTTGGAGAATGGGCATGACAATCGGGGTAATCGGCGGCGGCGCATGGGGGACGGCGCTGGCGCAGGTGATGGCGGCGCAAGAGGATGTCGTGCTGTGGGCGCGCGAAGCCGAGGTGGTGGCCGGGATCAATGGTGCGCACGAGAATCGCGATTTCCTGCCCGGCGTGGCGCTGAATCCGCGCATCCGGGCGACGACGGACGCGGCGGATCTGGCGGTGGCCGATGTCTGGCTGGTGGTGGCGCCGGCGCAATATCTGCGCAGTGTGCTGGCGGCGTGTCCGCTGCCAAAATCTCGCTTCGGTGCCGGGCCGACGCTGGTGCTGTGCGCCAAGGGCATCGAGGCGGGGTCATTGAAGCTGATGGCCGAGGTTGTCGCCGATGTCAGCGATGCAATGGTGGCGGTGCTGGCGGGGCCGACGTTCGCCGGCGAAGTGGCGCGCGGCCTGCCGACGGCGGTGACGCTGGCGTGTGCGGACGCCGTGCTCGGCGAGGCGTTGGTGCAGCGCTTGGTGCGGCCGGCGTTCCGGCTTTATTTGTCCGACGATGTCACCGGGGCGGAGATCGGCGGCGCGGTGAAGAATGTGTTGGCCATCGCTTGCGGCGTCGTCGAGGGCGCCGGGCTCGGGCTCAATGCCCGCGCGGCGCTGATCGCGCGGGGCTTTGCCGAAATGACGCGCTTTGGGCTGGCGCGCGGCGCGCG
>JANNJH010000327.1:0-3193 GCA_031405775.1 Sphingomonadales bacterium
GTGCTGTCGCCGCCGTTAATAACGTCGTCACCATCGCCGCCATTGAGAATGTCAGCGCCCGCGAGCCCGTTGATGATGTCATTTCCAGCCAAACCGTTGATGATGTCGGCAAGCGTGGTGCCGTTGAGAAGATCGTCGCCAGACGTGCCATTGATCGTTGCCATGAAACTCTCCTGCGGTAAGTCAAGGGACTGCATCGCGGCCATTTAGCAACGAAGCGACAAGTGCAAAGCCTAATTCAGCGTCAGGACGGAGTTCGGGGCAAAGTCGCCAAGTGGAACCATTCCCATGCGCGGCTTGAGAACACCCGTCATGCAAATCTCGGCAAAGGCTGGGGGACCGTGATCGACACTGGCAAGCCCAAGCCGATAATTCCAATAGGCCCATGAGCGCTGACCGAACCGACCAGCGTGCGCGTCTGCAACAAGTTTTCGCAGAACATCGCCAACTTGGTGGACAAGCCGTTGAACATAGTCGCCGCTGTTCACGACCTGTGCGATCACGTAATCTGGCAAAGCCTTATCGGGTGTTTTCCACCGGATATACTTGCCGGAAAGACGCTTTAAAGCACTGCGGTCAATTTGGGCCACGTAAAAAACTCCAAAGCAATTTCACCTATACCCGAAAAAGACTTGCCTGTCATCGGGTTTCGACAGGATTTCCACACGTGGCTCGCAATCGGCGAGCTGCGGATCGTCGATCCGGAATAGCCCGTCTGATGAATAATCCGGGCTGGTCGCGGAACGCGTGCCGGGCGCCGCGAAAGTCGCGCGGATCGATGGCAAATTTGGTAAAAATTCGGCTATGATCGCGCACGAAACGATGGAGGACGCCATGTTCGTTGCGGTCTATTGGTGGCGCGTGCATCCCGGCAAGGAGGATCAATTCCGCGCGGCATGGCGGCGCGGCACCGACCTGATCACGCGGATCTACGGCAGCTATGGATCAAGGCTGCACCGCGATGCCGATGGCCGCTTCGTCGGCTATGCCGAATGGCCCGACGAGGCGACCTGGCGCGCCGCGTTCGACCGCAAGATGGCCTATGACGAACCCGCCACGCGCGCGGCGTTCGTCGACGCCATCGCCGAAACCCCCGCCGGCAATGATCCGATCTTCACGATGACCGTCACCGACGACCTGCTGTTACGAACGCGCGGGCTGGCCCCCTGACGCTTGCGCCGGTCGCGCCGATCATTCGAGCCTCGCCGGCCATTGCGTCTCTCGCTTCGCCCCCAAGGGCGGGGCGGAGGGTGCGTCGCGGCCCGCACAACAAAATGGCGGCCGATGTTGCCATCGGCCGCCACTGTGTCGTGCTCGCGTGCGGCCTCGCGCTGCCTTGGCCTTGCGGCCAAGGACTTGGCGTGCCGGCTGATGCCACGGCACTTTCGCGGCGTACTCCCGGCCTCGGCAGGCCGATTGCTTCACCGCTGGACTATCCGCCATCGCGACCTCACCGGGAACATTCGCATATTCGCGGAAAACGGCCCGTGCTTGCGCATTGGTCCGGCTTTTCACTACCGTTGCAATTCACGGTCATCGACCTGAACTGTCGCCAGTGATAGGCTGTAACCATTTGATTTCCCGTAGCATTTCTGCGTCGGGCAATTCCTGATTACCAAGGAATTCTGACAGCAAATGCCGAGTCGGAAAAGTGAAAAAAATCGATTACAGCCTGTCGATATCGGGGATAAGTCGCGTCGCGGCAGCGCGCCACCCTCCCGCAAGCGCTGGTCGTCAGTTCCGCTCGACCGCCCGCAGCGCGTCATGCGCCATGATCGTCGCGCGCTTCCATTGCGCTATTTCTTGAACAGATCGTCGGCCGCGGCGCGAAAGCTTGCGGCGCCCTCACGCTTGCCCCTGGTGCGCGAGATTTCGATGCTCAGCGCCGCGATCCGGTCGTCGAGTTCGGCGATCGACAGCTTGTCGAGGTCTTCGCGCGCCAGCTCGGCGAGCAGGTCGGACTTGCGCTTGGGAAGGTCGGGTTCATCGAACATGGCGCAAAGCGTTGACCGTCACCAACGCCGTGTCAATATCCGCAGATGCCCGTTCCCAGCACCATGACCGCCATCCGTTCAAGCGCGGGATCTCGGCGGCCGCGCGGCGGCAGGTGACACGGCCGCCCGCGTCGCTACAGTGCCCCGATGAATGTTGATTCCCCGGTCGGCTTGACCGACCGCCTGTTGGCTGCTGTCCGACCGTATTTCCAGCCCGGACCCTTGGGCGCGCTGGCGCTGGGAATCTCGTCGGGATTTCCCTTCGCCATGATCGGCGCGACGCTGACGACGCGGCTCGCCGACGCCGGCATCGAAAAAAAGGCGGTGACGGCGTTTGCGCTGACGCTGCTGATCTACAACCTCAAATTCCTGTGGGCGCCAATCATCGATACCGGGCGGGTGCCGTTCCTGGCCAAGGCCATCGGCCAGCGTCGCGCCTGGCTGTTGGTGGCTGGCGTCGGCGTGATGGCGGCGGTGGCCTGGCTGGGGTTGACCGACCCGAGCGCTTCGCTCGGCCCGGTTATCGCCGCCGCCATGGCCGTGGCGTTTGCCGGCGCCACTTATGACATCGTCATCGACGCCTTTCGCATCGAAAGCCTGACGCCGGAACAATTGGGCGTCGGTTCGGGCATGTCGCAATATGGCTGGCGCATCGGCGCGGCGGCGGCAGGCGCGCTGGCGCTGGTGGTCGCGTCACGCGGCGGCTGGAGCCTGGCCTATCTCGCCGCCACGATGTTCGCGCTGCCGGCGCTGTTTGCGGGTTGGCTGCTGGGCGAACCCCGGCGCCATCGCGAGATCAAGGCTTCGACGTTGAAGGGCTTTGCCGCCGCGAAGCAGGCCGTGATCGCGCCGCTGGCGGACTTTGTGAAACGCGACGGCGCCTGGCTCGCGTTGCTGTTCATCCTTTTGCACAAATTGGGGGACACCGTCGCCAACCTGTCGCTGCGGCTGTTGTTCAAGGACCTGGGCTTCAGCAAGGACGAGATTGCCGCCTATGACGTGGGGGGTCGGCTTTGCCGCGACGCTGCTGGGCATCTTTGCCGGCGGCGTGCTGTTCAAGGCGCTGGGTCTCAAGCGCGCCGTGCTGGTCAGCCTGATCCTGATGGCGGTGTCGAACATCAGTTTCGCCGCACAGGCCTTGATCGGGCACAGCAACGCCGGGCTGGGCGCGCACGCCGGTGATGATCTTTGAGATGGTG
>JANNJH010000328.1:0-4274 GCA_031405775.1 Sphingomonadales bacterium
CCATCACCGTCGTTGAGGTTGTTGTAGCTCAGCTCCTTGCCCTGCACCTGCCGCGCCGCCGCAATGCCGGTCGCGCCGGTTTGCGGCAAATACAGCGCCGCCGACTGGTGCGGATTCTCGCCATAGCGCAGCATGTCGGCGCGGGTCAGCGCCAGCGGCAGCACGGCGGGGAACATCTCCTCCTGGTCGGCAAAGGCGAACCAGCTCGCCACCGCCGCGTCATAGGCCGCGGTGTGGGCGAACGCCGCCGCCGCCAGCCGCTTGCGCAACGCCAGCCCGGTCGCGCCATCATGCGCATCGAGCGCGGCGATGACCTCGGCATATTGGCCGGGCGCGGTGACGATCGCCACGGCGCCATGGTTTTTCGCCGATGACCGCACCATCGCCGGGCCGCCGATGTCGATATTCTCGATGATCTCGTCGCGCCCGGCGCCCTTGGCCACTGTCGCCGCGAACGGATAAAGGTTGATGACGGCAAGGTCGATCGGCACGATGCCATTGGCCGCCATCGCCGCGACATGCGCCGGGTCGTCGCGCAGCGCCAGCAGCCCGCCATGGACGCGCGGGTGCAGCGTCTTGACCCGGCCGTCCATCATCTCGGGGCTGCCGGTCAATTCGGCGACATCGCGGACTTTGTGGCCCCAGCCGCGCAATGCCGCCGCCGTACCGCCGGTCGAAACCAGCTCGACGCCGTGCCGCACCAGTGTCGCCGCCAGCGCCTCCAGCCCGGATTTGTCGCTGACCGAAAGCAGCGCGCGGGTAACCTTGATCATGTCGCTCATCATCGTATCTTCTTATTTTCCGGCTCGTTTGAAGCTCCAGCCGATGTTCGCCGCCGCCATTTGGGTGCGGCCGCTGATCACCAGCTGCTGGGTCCTGTGGATGGTGCCGGCGGGATCGACCCACAGCGACGGCTCGATCGAAACCGCGCCGCCGCGCGTCTTCATCGCCCAGGCGCGCCCTTGCGGCAACCTGAGCAGCGCCCCGGCGCCATCGGCGGTCGGCGTCGCGGTGACCCCTGGCCCGAGGTGGAAACGCAGGTCAAAATCGCGCTCCGGGCGGCGTTTCAGCAGCGATTTCGGCGCCGCCTCGATCAAATCCTCGCCGCGCAGGTCCTGGCCGTCGGGCGACAGGAACAGCCGCCGCCGCACCATCATGCCAAAGCGCCTGGCATAGCCATCGTGCGTCGCCTCCAGCCAATGCCCCTGCTCGCTGCCGCGCGCCTGGATGGTGACTTCCTCGACGCCAAGACCCAGCGCCCCGCCGCTGCCTTCGCGGATACGGGTGCTGTTGGTTTCGGCGATGATCAGCGTCGAATGCGCCGCCGTCGTCCGCAACCCGGCGGCCAGCGCCGCCGGCAAGGGCGTCGGCAGCCCGCGCGACCCGCCGCAATTGGTGATCAAACGATCGGCCCCGTCGCTCATCTCGAAGGCCAGCGTCCCGGCATGGCCGCCCGACGCGGCGCGCGCCAGCGGCGGCGGCCCCGCATCGATGACCAGCACGGTGCCGCCCGCCGACAAACGGTGATACCCCGACCAGCGGCCACCGCGGGTCAATGCATTGCCCGTCGCGGCGCGTTTCGCCAGCCGTTCGAGCGGTGCCACAGCGATGCTCGCGCCGCCGTGCCAGGCGCCGATGATGCCATCGCCGAGCGCCAGCCCCCGCAAATTGGGCACCAGTCGCGCCAGCGTTTCGGCGAACAGCGGCGGCGACCGCATCGACACCGCCGGAGCGCAATTGGCGGCGAACAGCAACAGTTCGGCCAGCGCCAGCGCATCGACCGGCGCCCGCGTCGCGATGCCGCCATCGGGCAGCACCAGCGTGCCGAGCAGGTTTTCGAGCGCGGAAAGCGCCGCCGCGGCGCGCACCTCGCCGCCGGGGATCAGCGTTCCGGCGGCATATAGCCCGGCCAGCGCCGCCGCCTTGCCCAGCCCATCGGGCATCCGGAACGCGGCGCGATCGAGGTGGCGAGCCCAGGTGGCGATCGCCGAAAGCACCGCCGATCGATAGACATGGTCGCCCGACGACAGGATCAGCGGCGCATGGCCAAGCGCCAGCAACAATCGCTTGCCGGTGACGTCGGCGCGCCAGGCACCGGCATCGAATTCGCCGAAACGCGCCAGCCAGCGCGCCACCAGCGGTTCGGCGAGCGCCGCCGCCGGCTTGCGATCGGGAACATAGGCGGCGATATCGCGCAGCCATTCCCAGCTGTTGGCCCAGTCGCGCCACGCCTGCGGATGGCCAGGTTCGGCGAACGTCAGATCGCGCGTCATCGCCGTATGGCCGGCATGGATCAGCCGCCCGGCAACGATGCGCGCGCCAATCGCCGCATCGCCCGGCACCGGGTCTTCGGGGACGCCGAGCAGTTTCAACGGGAAGCGTCCGCGCAGCCGCAGCCGGTGCAGCGGCGTGTTGTAAAGCGAGACGCTGACCCGCGCCGCCAGCCGTTCGCCAAGCGACCGCCGGCTGGTGCCGCCGACGCGCAGCAACCGGTCGGCGCTGTCCGGGCCTGCGGATTCGGCCACCGGCACGTCGCTGTCCGGCGGCGCTGATCCGGGCGGCGCTGATCCGGGCGGCCCTGATCCGGGAGTGGGTCCGGGCTTGCGCGCCACGATCAGCCGCGCAAGGCCATGATGTTGGCGGCATAATGCGCCGCCCCGCCGCGGAAGGTCGCGGTGCCGGCGACCAGCACGTCGGCACCGGCCGAAATCGCCGCCTTTGCCGTTATCGCGTCGATGCCGCCATCGACTTCGAGGTCGATCGCCTTGCCGGTCTTGTCGATCGCCTTGCGGATCGCCTCGATCTTGCGCAACTGGCTGGCGATGAAGCTTTGGCCGCCAAAGCCGGGGTTGACGCTCATCACCAGCACCAGGTCGATATCTTCCAACACATAATCGAGCATCTTCGCCGGCGTCGCTGGATTGAGCGACACGCCGGCCTTTTTGCCCAGCCCCTTGATGCGCTGGATCGAGCGATGCAGATGCGGCCCGGCCTCGGGGTGGACGGTCAGGATGTCGGCCCCGGCTTCGGCAAAGGCGTCGAGATAGGGATCGGCCGGCGAGATCATCAGATGCACGTCGATGACCAGCGAGGTGTGCGGGCGCAGCGCCTTCACCACCATCGGGCCGATGGTGATGTTGGGGACGAAATGCCCGTCCATGACATCGACATGGATGTAATCGGCGCCGGCGGCTTCGAGCGCCCGCACTTCCTCGCCAAGCCGGGCAAAATCCGCCGAAAGGATCGACGGGGCGATGCGAACTGGTTCCTGCATGGGAAAGGCTTTAGCAGGCGTGCCGTGCTGGGGGTAGGGGCGCAAGTGAGGGAATCTTGCGTGGGTGGGACGATAAGGTGTGCCAGTGGCCGGTCGGTACGGGCATTTTTGCCCGAGTCGCCGCCACAGCCGAGTTAAGCTTCGGAGTGTGGGTTCGCAGTTCCGGCATTTTTCGTCGGTTTACGCCTGCTCACTAAGTCGGGGCTTGGCATTGCTTTTCGGCGATCGAGCTCCGCCTGTACAAAGGCGCCCTGTGCCAGCAGAAATTTGTCAAAGAAGTAGCGGCAGTGAAAGTCGGGATCGACGCCGAAGTTTGGATCGAGCGATTGCTTGACGGCGTATTCTTTGAAAGCCTGATCGAAATCGACGGGCTCATTGTGGTATTCGAAGGCCGCAATAGGATGAAATTCTGGATAGTTAGTAGGTACGCGATTTCCGCAGCGACGCGCTTGTAGTGCAGTCAAAACGATGCTGTCCAGAATGTGGTGTTTCGCTTTTGGTTGGCTGAAGAATGCGAACTTGGAGGCCGCAGAATGTTGTTCTGTCTTGTTGTTCATCCCTGCACGGAGAGGGAGACATTCGCCTAGCTTGTTGGCGAAGCATCCAACGTGATTGGGCAAACTATTTCCTTCGCGGCCTAGCGCATTTAGCGCGTCGCGCACCTTCTCCAATTCCCAAGTGCCTTGGCGGTGTAGTCTGTATTGGTTGATAAAGTCCCTGAACAGGAAATCACTAATCGACACCTTCTGGTTGCCGAAGAGTTCTAGCCAGAAGCGATCCGATCGACCGTCAGCGGTCCATTAAGACGAATTCGGAAAGTTAGACAAGCAGATTCCCGTAGCCACGGTCAAATGCCTGCAGCGCCGCTCATCGAGCGCTTTTCTGATTTCCTGCCAATCTTTCAACTTTATACGCATTAAGCGTCCAAGACTCTGACAAAAATTACATAACTCAATTGTGTTCTCATCGATTAGAGCTTACGAAAACGCGCGATGAAGAA
>JANNJH010000329.1:0-4989 GCA_031405775.1 Sphingomonadales bacterium
GAGCGGTGTTCCTGAAAAAGGGCGCAATTTCGGGAACGGAACACCGGAACACCGGGAACACCTGAAAATCGAAAGGCTATGAGATGGCGAGGACGAAAACCAAGGCTCTACCGGCGGCCGGGAGCGGCGACGGTGCCGCCCGGAAGCGGCTTATGTCGCGCGCGGTTATGAACCCGGTGACGGCGCACGCCGCGTTGACGCAAACTTTCCTTGGCCCGATTTCCGGCGGCGATCTGGATCAAGGCGCGATTATGGAAGCGCTTGGCGACGATGTTCTCGCCATCAAGGGCGGCGACTTGGGAAGCGTTGAGCGAATGCTCTATGCTCAAGCGACAACGCTAAACGGCGCATTCATCGACTTGGCGCACCGATCCTGTTTGAATATGCGCGATTATCTGCCAGCCGCCGAAACCTTTATGCGGCTCGCCTTGAAGGCGCAAAGCCAATGTCGGGCGACTCTGGAGACGCTGGCAACGATCAAGAACCCGCCGGTTGTCTATGCACGACAAGCCAATTTCGCCGCCGGGCCGCAACAGGTGAACAACGGTGTTGCAGCGCGCACGGGGGAAAGCGATCCCGCGCCGAACTAAATCTTGGTGGCAAAGCATTACGAACGCGAACGGCTGGACCTTGGAACGCCGGGCGATGCAAGCGGAGGCGATTCGGCGCTGGCGTCCGTGGGAGCAATCGACCGGGCCGCAAAGCGCTGAGGGCAAGGCGAGTGCCAGCCGGAACGCCGACAAGGGTGGGCGGCGCGAGAATGTCCGGGCTATGTCTCGGATGCTTCGCGGGATGCTCCGGGAGCATGGCGAGGCGCTGGACGAAGTGCGGGCCGCGATCCCGGCGGTTGCGCTGTTGCCGGTGCGAAAATAATCTTGGGGGTGGAAGGCGCGGGATTGTCCGCTCGCGTCCGCCTCAAACTGCCCCTAGCCGGACCCGATTGGGGGGACGTTTGGGGGGACGCCTAGGAATCGCAATAAAATTATCTTGCAATTTCAATTTGTTATGAGGTTACGCTGGCTCCGCGGGTAGGATTCGAACCTACGACCAGACGATTAACAGTCGTCTGCTCTACCACTGAGCTACCGCGGAACAGCGCAAGGCGGCGGCTATAGCGGGGTGAGGGGCGGGTAGCAAGGGCATCGCGGCGATTTTGCCCCGATGCGCCGCAAAGCCGACAGGGCTGTTGCCAATGCACGCCGCTTCGACCAACAGGCAATGGGGAAAAGGACCATTGATCATGATGATCGCTGCAAGATCCGCGGGTTGTGACTGATGCGTCAGGCATGAACGAACCCGCGGAAACGCGCGCCCCGGTCGGCGTTGTACTGGTCAACTGGAATCGCTGGGCCGATACCATCGAGGCGCTGGAATCGCTGTTGCGCAGCACCGTGCCGCTGCGCGTTATCGTCGTCGACAATGGCTCGGCCGATGGTTCGCTCGATCGCATCGCCGCCTGGGCCGCGGGCGAACAGCCGGCCGGTCCCGCCTCGCCCGAAATGGCGCGTTTCAGCACGCCGCCGCTGCCCAAGCCGATCCGCCTGCGTCGGCTCGGCCCCGACCAGCTCGGATCGGCGGTCTCGATGCCCGAAGACGGTCTGACCCTGGTCGATTCAGGCGGCAATCTCGGGTTTTCCGGTGGCAACAATGTCGGGCTGCGGCTGTTGATGACCGATTCCGCCCTCCGCTGGTTCTGGCTGCTCAACAACGATACCGTCGTCGAAGCCGATGCGGCGGCGGCGCTGGTGGCGCGGATGGCGAGCACGCCGAATATCGGGATGTGCGGGGCGATCGTGCGGCTTTACTGGCACCCCGAGCGGGTACAGGCGCTCAATGGCCATCGCTTCAGCTTTTGGACCGGCAGCGCCTGGCCGATCAACGGCGGCCAGCCGGCGTCATCGCCGTTCGATGCGCGCGCCGTCGTCGCAGCCACGGATTTCGTCCTCGGCGCCGCGCTGGCGGTCAGCCGGGAGTTTCTCGAAACCATCGGCCTGATGGAGGAAAGCTATTTCCTCTATTTTGAGGAAATCGACTGGGCGGTGCGCAACGATGGCCGCTTTGCAACGGCGTTCGCCGATGCCGCCACCGTCTATCACAAGGAAGGCGGATCGATCGGATCATCGGGCGTTCCCGGCGCGCGCAGTGCTTTTGCCGATTATTGGCTGACGCGGTCGCGGCTGGCCTTCATCCGGCGCCACCGACCGGTGCTGCTGCCGTGGCACTGGCTGTTCACCCTCGGGCTGGTCGGACGGCGGCTGGCGCGGCGTCAGCCGGGAAAGGCGCGGACCATCCTGCGCGCGCTGTTCGGGCGATCGGCTTGATGCTGTTGCGAACCACTTGCAAAAGGCGCCGATATCAGCGATAGTGATTCTCAACAGCAGTTGCTGTTCCGCGAGGTTGACGGTGATCGTCTGTGTCTGCAACGCCCTTCGTGACAAACAGGTTCGCGCCGCGGCGCGGGCGACGCAAAGCAATTGCCCGATCACCGCCTATGCACAGCTCGGGTGCAAGCCGAAATGCGGCCAATGCCTGCCGTATGCCCGCGAAGTCCTCGCCCGGCAGAGCAGCTTCGCCTGACCGCATTTTCGCCGTCCCGGTTATTGGGCATGGCATCCGCCGCCTCGCATTGACGAAACCTCGGGCTTGCGGCATTTTCACCTTCCTGAATCGGAGGTGTTCCAATGCGCGGCGAACCCAAGGTCATCGAATATCTCAACGCCGTGCTCAAGGGCGAATTGACGGCGGTCAACCAATATTGGCTGCACTATCGCACCCTCGACAATCTTGGTGTGACGAAACTGGCCGCCCATGCGCGTGACGAATCGATCGACGAGATGAAGCACGCCGACCGGCTGATGGTGCGGATCTTCTTCCTCGATGGCCTGCCGGGGATGCAGACGCTCAACCGCCTGCGCATCGGCGAAACCGTTCCCGAGATATTGCAGGCCGATCTCGACCTTGAACAAGAGGCCGTGGCGTTGCTCAGGGATGCTGTCGCGCATTGCGAAACCGTCCGCGATTATCCGAGCCGCGACCTTTTCGCCGAGATCCTCGCTGCCGAGGAAGAGCATATCGATTTTCTCGAAACCCAGCAGACGATGATCGAGCAGATGGGCCTGCCCAACTATATCCAGCTGCAATCGGATGCGGCCGGCAGCTGATACCGATGGCATGAAAAAGCCGCCCCGGCATCTGCAGGGGCGGCCAATCCATGTCCGGTGGCGGCGTTACGCGGCTTTGGCGGGCACCGGCGCCGGCGCCGCGATAGCGCCGCGAGTCGAGGCGAAAAGCCCCCACAAATTGGCAATATCCTTCATGCCATTCTTGTCGCTGACAGCGGCAAAGCTGGATTTGCCGAGCCCGACATTGCCGGCCTTCAACGCGGCGATGCCCTTGAACACCCTGGCCTGGTCGACGTCACTGCCCTTGGCGGCGATGACCTTGTCATAGGCCGCGATCGCCGGGCCATTCAGCCCCAGCCCGAGATAGGCATTGCCGCCGCGCAGCGCCGTGGCGGGTGCCGCCGCCAGCTTGGGTGCTTCGGTCGCGGCCTTGGCGCTCATGCCCGCGGCTGCCTGCGCCAGCTTTTGCGACATGGCATCGCTGGCACCGCCGGCGCTGCGGGCCAGCGCCGCCTGCGCCGTGCCGGCCTGGTTGGCGACCAGCGCCAGCTTGGCGAATTCCTGGTAATCCTCCGGTCGGTCGATGGTGCCGGTGGCGTTCATCAGGTGATAAAGCGCCAGCTTGGCTTCGGGGCGCATCTGGTTCTGGCGGAAGGCGATCAGCAGCGTCCGCCACCGCGCCGGCGACGAATCGACACGAATCAGCTTTTCGGTGGTGGCGAGATAGGCCTGCTTGTCGCCGGCCTTGAACTGCGCACCGGCGAGGTTTTCAAGGTAGATCGGCTTGGGGCCATTGGCCTTGATGAGCGAATTATACGCCGCGATCGCATCTTTCGGGCGGCCGAGGCGACTCGACGCCTGGGCGATGAGGATCTGCATGTCCTCGCCGCCGGACTTCCTGGCTTCGGAAATGGCGCGGTCATATTGCCCGGCCTGGTAATAAAGCGGCGCCAGTTGGCGCGGCGTCGCGCCGGCGCTTTGCAGCGCGGCGGCGGCATCGGAATAGCGGCCGGCGCGGGTATAGACATAGCCCGCCATCTGCGCCGACTTGGATTTTTCTTCCGGCGTCGAGGCGGCGGCCCTGGCGGCGTTGACGGCGCTGATCGCGGCCGCGGTGTTGCCGGCCTTGGCCGCCGATGCCGCCTGGTTGAGCGCCTTGCCAACCGCTGGCGAAACGGCGGCGAGCGCCGGAAGCGCCGGCAGGCTGGCGACCAGTGCCAGCGCCGCAAGGCGGGTGAAAGCGAAACGGGCGTTACGGTGCATGAAATTCCTCACAAGGCTGAAACGAACAACCGGTGGTGCTGGTTGCATGGAGTCGATCGCGTCGTCGTAACGTTCTTGCCGCGCCGGCTATGGCACAGCACGGCTGGCCCGGAGATGAACAGTGCAAGCACGGCTCCCCCCCGGGACCACAGGCAAAACCACCCTTATCAAATCCTTCGCCCGGCGCAACGGGGTTATGGTAACCAAATTGTCAGGGCCGCGACGCCGGCGCGCCGCAGCATTGTTGCGTGCCGGGCGCCATAAGCCTAATCGCGCGTTTTTCGCGTCAAGCTTCAGGAGGCCATCATTCGCGCTTTCATCTTTCCGGGCCAGGGCAGCCAGTCGGTCGGCATGGGCCGCGGACTTGCCGACGCCAGCCCCGCCGCCCGCGCCGTCTTCCAGGAAGTCGACGACGCGCTGGGGCAACATCTGTCGAAACTGATGTGGGAAGGGCCAGAGGACGAGCTCACCCTCACTGCCAATGCCCAGCCGGCGATCATGGCGGTGTCGATCGCGGCGCTGCGCGTGCTCGAAACGGATGGCATCCGCCTCGCCGACAAGGCAGCGTTCGTCGCCGGCCACAGCCTTGGCGAATATACAGCGC
>JANNJH010000330.1:0-1129 GCA_031405775.1 Sphingomonadales bacterium
CGATGTACGGCGTCCAACAACCTCCCCCACCCCCACCAGCGCAGAGCGGGCAGATCGATCTCCCCGCCGCGGTCAATGCGATGCAGCACTTTGTGCATAATAGGGGTAGCGTGCAAATCCGAAGCCGTCCTCGAAGACGAACGGCAACGTGCCGGTGCGCGCCGGGTCGGTATCGGTCCAGATATGGCTGCGAAAGCTCAGGAAGCCGTTGGGGCGCCCCTCGGTGAACGGCGAATTGGCGAACAGCGCCGTGGCCAGTGGCTGCAACGCCATGGAAACGCGAAACTTCATCACCATGTCGGATTCCGACGCATAATCGAGGTTGGCCTGGATGGTGCAGGTGCGCAGCATCATGTCGAGGCCAAGCTTGCCGACGCGCGGCATGTGCGCCCGCATGATGACATAGCGGCCCTTGGGCATCACCGGCAGCTCGGCGCGGGTCTTGTCGGGCCAGAAACCCAGCCCGAGGAAGCCCAGCCCGAGATGGTCGCCGACTTCGCGGCATTGCGCCAGATGGCGATTCGATTCGGCGCAGGTTTCGTGGATGGTTTCGAGCGGCGCGCCCGAAAGCTCGAACTGCCCGGCGGGTTCGAGGCTGATGGCGCCGTCGGCGCCCTTCATGGCGATGACGTTGTTGATTCCGTCCGGGCCGGCCTCGAGCACGGGTTCCCAGCCGAACCTGGTCATGCCGTCGAGCAAATCGCGGATGCCGCCAGGTTCGTCATAGCTCGGCGCGCCATGGTCGCTCAGCCGATAAACGAATTTTTCATGCTCGGTGCCGATCCGCCAATCGGCCTTGGGCTTGTTGCCCTTTTCGAACACGCCGATCAGTTGATCGCGGTTTTCAATGGGGGCGTCATCGCCCGACGCTTCGACGTGGTTGCTCATGCGTTCGCCTCTAGCCGCGCCGGCGTCGCGGCGCAATTGAGCGGGGCTTGGATTTGCAGCGACGGACGTCAGGCGCGCCGGCGCTAACCGTCCCCAGCCAGCGCCTGCCATACCCCCACCGCCACCGCCGCCGCCGTATCGGCGCGGAGGATTCGCGGCCCCAGGCTGACCGGCACGGCCTGCGACAACGCGCGGATCGCGGCGCACATCCCCGAATTCAGGATGCTCGCCCTGCAACTGC
>JANNJH010000331.1:0-17648 GCA_031405775.1 Sphingomonadales bacterium
AGATGTCGACGCCGACATTCTGGGCTATGAATCTAACTGTAAAAGAGTCTAGCGAATATGACGCCATAGTCCCCCGGAAAGGCGCAGGTTCTCAGGCGCGCTGGCGAGGCACTGCCGGATTTGGTCCAGCCAGGCTCGGCGCCACCTCTCGGCGAAACTTTCGATATCTTCATCATGGTCCGGGTTCGGCATTTCATTGGTGTGAAAATGCACGCGATCGGCGCGCCACTGCGGGCAAACGAAGACCGACGGCACGCGCTGACGAAAGGCCAGCCGCGCGGCAAACGACGAATAGGTAATTTCCTGTCCCTCGAAGATCAGGCGCGGCGCCGCCATCGACATTACGCCATCGACAGCGATCGACAGGGCATAGCCGGCCTCCACGGTCTGGATGGCACGGCGTGTCACCTGCGCCGCCGTCTGGTCGGAGGTGGAGATCAGGCTTCGCGTATTGGTCTGCGACGGTATCGACGCGGCTGAACCCAGCCATTTCGATGGCATGTCGATCAGGTCGAGCGCCAGCGGCCCGGCAAATAATGGCCCCAGATGCGCAGTCGAGATGACCAGGCCGGTCCCCGGTTTTCGCACCGAATCGAAGAAATTGGCGAGCACCGATAGATCGGTCAGATGATACATCACCGCCTCGGTTTCATTGCTGCGACATTCGAGCCAGTCGAAAATCTGGCGATCGGCGAGCCATCCCCAGCGTGCGCGCCGTTCCCATTCCTGCCTGTCGTATTCGATCGCGCGGTCACGCAGGCCCCACGCCCATTCAAGCCGCGCGGTCGACACCTTGACCTCACCGAGCCGGTCCCACAGGCCGGCCAGACCGCCCACGAAATCGGTCGGCAGTCGTGATGCCCGGCGCGCGATCGCACGGCTGTGGACGGCTTGCGCATCGCCCGGCCTCCCGGCGAGATTGAGCGCCGCGGCGGTCTGCCTGTGCCAGGCGTCACCGCCCGCGCCGGCCGAAATGTCCATCATCGCATCGGCGGCACCGGCGAAATCGCGAAGCTGCTTGAGCGCCCGGGCGCGCAGCAACCGCAGATTGACGAGGTTGGGAGCGATGGCGATCCCGGCATCGGCATGGATCAAAGCCTCGGCTTTGCGCCCCGCCACCAACAAGAGTTCAGCGAGCGCGGCGCGTATCCGGCAGTTTTGCGGCGCCAGCGTCGCCGCTGCCTCAAGTTCACGAATGGCACCCGGCCTGTCCCGGCACGCTACAAGCGCCGTCGCAAGGTCGATCCGAACGCCGGGATGCTCGATACCAGCGTCGATCACCCGCCGGGCAAGGGCGACGACGTCAGCGGGCGCCAACGCCATCAAGGCCGCCGTCGTCACCATCGCGGCGGCGGCCGGCGTGAGCGTTGCGGCGTCGAGCAGCGCCCGGCCCAGCGAAACGCGCTCCTCGCGGTCCTCGGCGCGGCTCAGCGCCAGCAAGGCGCGCTGGCCAAGCCGTACGTCGATACAGCGCCACCCGCGCCAGCCTTTGGCGACAATCGCTGCTTCGCTGGCGCGATCCGCTGTCGTCAACGCCTGCAACAGGAGTTGCGCGACGGCCGGGTCGCCGGGGTCGATGGCGGCAAGATCGACCAGTATCGTGAGCGCGGCGTCGTGTTTTCCCAGCCGCAACAGCAACGCTGAATGCAGCAGCCTGTCGCCCGCGACCTCGGCAGCGGTGATGACATTCGCGGAACCGACGTCATCGGTGATGACATGCGCGGCAACGACGATCGCCATCACTGCTTCGGCCTCGGCGATCCGCCCCGAGCGCATGAGCGGATTGACGAGTTGGCCGCGCAGCAATTTGCGGGCGCCGGCGCTGCCGACAAGCGCCGGGGACAAGCGGGTGATCCCGGCGGCGGTATCGCCCGCCGTGGCGCGGGCGACGACATCGATGACCGCGGCCAGCGCCGCGACGGGGCCAAGCGGCGCTTGGAGGCGCGCCGTCACTTGCTGCGAAGCCCACGAACTTCGATAATCGTCGAGATCAGGCCATAGCCCAGCACCAGGGCAACCAGCGCCAGCAGCGCGGCCGCGGGTCCGCGAATTGTCGTGGCGATCAGTGGCGCGACCGGCCTGGCGATCATGACGAAGTAGCGCGTCTGTTGCAGGGCGCGGAGCCGGGCCTGTTGCAGCGTCGCCATCGCCGATTGAAGCCGTGCTTCGGCAAGCTGCGTGCGGGCTTGCGCGGCGTCGAATTGTGCGGTGCTCGCTTGCAGCGAGCCGCCGCTGCCGACCAGACGAGCGCGTTGGGCGTTGATCTGTTGGCGAAGCGCCATCATCCGCGATTGCAGTTGCGGGAGCGCCGGGCTCTCGGTGAGGCCGTTCGACAGCAGGGCGCCGCGATTGTTTTCGGCGTCGGCCAACTGGACCTGGAGACTGGCGATGACCTGATAGACCATGACCGCGGTTTGCTGGGGGTTGAGTTCATCGCGCTGCTGCTGGACGCCCGACTTGATCGCCGCCGCTGCCTGCACTTCGGCCTCGGCGGCGGCGACGTCGCGTTCGAGCGCGGCGATCTGGTCGGCATTGATATCCCTCGACAGGCGGTTCACCTGTTCACGGGCAAGGCCGATCAGCGCATTGGCGAAGCGCACGGATTGCGCCGGGCTGCGCGCTTCGACAAAAAGCTTGAGGACACCCTCCGGGACGTCGATCGCAACCTTCACCCGCTTGGCGTAATAATCATGATAATCCGTCCCGAACACCGCGATCGTCCGGAGCCGCGAAATCGGGTCCATCCGCTTACCGGCGAATTCGTCGAGGAAGCCGAAGCGGCGCTGCATCTCGTCCATCATCGCGCGCGACAGGATGTGCTCGCGAACCTGAAAGGCATCGGCGGTCGTCGGCGCGGCGGCGCCCAGACCGAATGATCCGACGGGGCCGGACGCCGAATTGCCGTCGATGGTGCGGATGGCGAACGCCGATTCCGTTTCATAGAGCGGCGTTGCCCAAAGCATGCCGTATAGCAGCACCAGCAAGGTCGGCAGGCCAAGGCCAAGCCCCAGGACAAGCCCGCGCTGCCGCAATTGCTTGCGGCGCCGTCCGACAAGCGCCATGCGACCGGAAGCGAGCGCGGAGGCATCCGGCAAGAAGCTGTCGCCGATCTCGCGATTGCGTTGCAGTTCGGCGTCGGCACGTTCGACAGACATCTCGCGCGCCACCTTCAGCCTTTCGACCTTGGCCAGCGACGCGGCGTCGAGCCGTTTTTGCTTCCAGGTCTCGATGCGTTCTTCGTTGCCCATTTCGGCTCCTGTCGTCCGGTCAGATGGTTTCGAGCCCGGCCATCAGATCGACGATGGCGGAAAATTCGGATGTCTGGCCCGCGAACCGCGTCGCCGCACCTTGCGCGGTCGCGCACATCTCGATCCGGCCGTCTTGAAGAAGGCCGTGTCGGCTGCACAATCGCTGGGCGGTCTGGGGGTTGCGGGTGAAAAGGATCAGCCCGGCGTGCGTGAGGCGCTGTTGCAGCGCGGCATCGCATTTGCTGCGAAAACCAGCATCGCCGGTGCTCACCATCTCGTCGGACACGAACGTCGTGACCGGCAAGGCCATGCTTAGGGCAAAGCCGAGCCTGGCGCGCATGCTGCCCGAATAGAAGCGCAGCGGCATGTGGAAATCATCCCCAAGCTCGGAGAAGAGCTGGCAGTAGATGGCGATTTCATCGGCATCGAGACCGAGGAAGGCAGCGACGCTGCGCACATTAGCCTCACCCGTCATGCCGGGATGCAACGGGCCGCAGTGTCCGATCGGCCAGACGAGGCCTTGGCGCACGATGCTGCCGCTGCTTGGTGTCTCCAGGCCGCAGAGCATCCCGAGCAGGATGGACTTGCCCGATCCGGGGGCAGCGAGGATGCCGACCCGGTCGTAAGGGTCGAATAACTGGCTGAATTTGTTGATAATGCAGCGGGTTTGGCCGCCGGCCGCATAGGATTTGGAGACGTCCAGAAACCCGATCATGCCAGGGTTTCGGCAATTTTGCGCGGCGGGGCGCGGTGGAGAACCAGGCCTGTCGCCAGCAGCGCCAGAACGCAGACAAGCGGATAGGCGATACCGGCACTTCGCGAGGTGTAACTGAGGAACAGCCCGGTGCGCGTCAGTTCGACAGCATCGAGAAGCGGATTATAGCGCAGCACATCGAGGACGCCGCCCGGCAGTTCGTTGGCCGTATAAAAAATGCCCGAAATGAAGAATAGCGGTCGCAGCACGACATTGATCGATCGCACCAGTATCTCGGCAAAGCGGGCGAACCCCAGTGCCGCATAAGCGAATGTTGCCCCCAGCGCCCAGGCAAGGCTAAAGCCGGTCAGCGCCAGCAGCGGATCGTCGATTTCCAGATTGCCGAAGGCGAGGAAGTTGAGCAGCATAAGGACGGCGAACAGCAAAAGGCCGTTGTAGAATTCAACGAGTGCCGCCGCGGTATAGGCGAGGCCCGGCGTGACGCCGGCAAAGACCCTGAGCGGCTGTGCCATCGCCCGCGCCCGGACAACCGCGTTGACGGTAAAACGAAAGGCCAGATAGGGCAGCATGCCTGACAGGATGAAGCTGAGCCGATCGGTGTCGAACGGCAGGACCCGGCCAAAATACGCGAAAGCGAGGTAGATAAAGCCGATCGAGGACAATGGCATGACGTAGGTCCAGGCATAGCCAAGGGCGTCGCCGGTGAAGCGCGTCGCGATCTCGCGGCGCACGATGTTGCCAAGGGTACGCATCGTGTCGCCGATGCTGCGCAGCATTTCGTGACTGGCCGGGCGTTCGACGGGGATCACCGCACCATGCCCGTCGCACGCACGAAGCTCAGGCCGCTGCCGACCGCCGTAAGAACCTTGAGCGTCTGGGCGAAGCCGGCATTGGAGGCGATAATGACATCGCCATCGCGGAGGTGAAAGCGCGCGGCGAGCATGACTGCGGCGGGGTCGCGGATATCGACCTGGTAGATCACCGGCGCCGTCGCCGGCGTTCCTCCGGGCACGCCGCGCAACAGAAACACCGCCTTGGGATCGGCAACCTGGTCATCGAGCCCGCGCGCCGAGGCGATAGCATCGAGCAGCGAAAAATAGCGGCCGACGATCTCGACGCGGCCCTGCTGCCCGGCGGCACCGATGACGATCACATGTTCGATCTGGCGTGTGACGATGACGGCGTCGCCGGCACGAAGTGCGATATTCTGGAGGGGATCCGCAAGGATGTCGGCAAGTCGGGCGCGCGCGATGCGGTCGCCGCGCCGCAGTTCGACGCGCAGCTGTTCGGGATGTTCGGCGCTGGTTCCGGCAGCGGCAACCAGGGTGCCGATGCGGGTGAAGCCGCGTCGCAGCATATGGCTGCCGCTGCGCTCGACATTGCCCTGGATGGTGACGACACGCCCCGGTTGTTCGACCAGCCGCACTTCGACTTGCGGGCGAAACACCTTGCGTTCGAGGGTCGTCAGGATGGCGGCGCGCACCGCGGCGACGGTCCGCCCGGCGGCATTGATGCGACCGGCATAGGGGATATCGATCGTGCCATCGGCGCCAATCGGCAGATCGGGCAGGTCGAGCTTGCCGCCAACGAGCGTCGCGACGGAAAGGCCATTGCCACCGCCATCCCAGATGGTCGCCGTCAGCCGGTCGCCGACATCAAGGATTGCGGGGTCGATTTCCGCTGCTTGGGTGAATTCGCTGTCGAAGGTTTCGGTCGGCGCGGGGCCGCTCTGGGCGGCCACGGCGGTGCTCAGCAAATGCAGCGGAATACCGGCGGCGGCACTGCCGGCGCGGACTTCGTTGGCAAGCGGTGCCGCTCGCGGCGTGGTGCAGCCGGCAAGGCCGAGGGCAGCAATCGTGCAAGCTATATGCAGACGACGCATTTTCAGGCCTCCACGATCGCAAGGGCGGCGTCGGCGCTGGCGTAATGTTCGCGATACCATTCGACGAAGCGGCGGACGCCGGTCGCAACCGAAGTCATCGGCCGAAAACCAAGGTTGCGCTCGAGATCGACGGTCGAGGCGTAGGTGTCGGGGACATCGCCAGGCTGCAGCGGCAGCAGGTTGCGTATGGCCCTGACACCGAGCGCTGCCTCGATCGCATCGATATAGTCGGCAAGCTTCACCGGGTTGTTGTTGCCGATGTTGTACAGGCGGAACGGCGCGTTGCTGGTCGCGGGGTCGGGGGCCATCGCATCGAAGGCGGGATTGGCGGCGGCGGCACTGTCATTTGCCCGGATCACGCCTTCGACGATATCGTCGACGAAGGTGAAGTCGCGGCTGTGGTTGCCGTGGTTGAAGACATTGATCGGCTGGCCGGCCAGGATGTTGCGGGTGAACAGGAACAGCGCCATGTCGGGCCGGCCCCATGGGCCATAGACGGTGAAGAAGCGCAGGCCTGTCGTTGGTAGCTGGAACAAATGGCTGTAGCTGTGGGCGATCAGTTCATTGGCGCGCTTTGTGGCGGCGTAGAATTGCAGTGGATGATCGACGCCGCGATGTTCGCTGAACGGCAGGTTGGTGTTGGCGCCATAGACGCTGCTCGTCGAGGCATAGGTCAGATGTTCGACATCATGGTGGCGGCAGGCCTCGATGATGTTGGTAAAGCCGGTGATGTTGCTTTCGATATAGGCGTGTGGATTGGTCAGCGAATAGCGCACCCCTGCCTGGGCCGCGAGGTTGATGACACGCCGGATGCGATGTCCGGCAAAGGCCGCTTTTACCGCGTCGGCGTCGGCGATGCTGGCGCGGATCGAGGCATAGTCGGCGCCGTTTTCTCGCGCATGTCGCCGCAAGATAGCCAGGCGGGCTTCCTTGAGTTCCGGGTCGTAATAGTCGTTGACGACATCGATACCGACGACACTGTCACCGCGGCTGAGCAGCGCCTTGGCTGTGTGAAATCCGATGAATCCGGCGTGGCCGGTCACGAGCACCGTCATGGAATTCTGCTTTCCTGGCCGGACTCTGCGAGCCCGACAAAGCGGTCGAGCATCGTCGGGATGGCAAATTTGCGAGCGACGAACGCGGCGGCACGTTCAGCGATGTTGCTGCGATCGGCGACAAGCGCGCGGATATACGCACAGGATTCATCGAGATCCGGTGTTTCGCTGTCGGCGAGCAAATGGCCGGTCTCGCCGACAATGAAGCATTCAGCGGCACCACCCGCTGGCGTGGAGACGACCGGGACGCCGTGAAACTGGGCTTCGATCAGGACGTTCGGCAAGCCTTCGAACCGGGACATCAAGGCGCAAACGTCCATCTTGTCGTACCAGAAGCCGACATCCGGCGAATTGCCGACGAACAATATGCGGTCGCGGATGCCGATATCCGTCGCCAACGCCACGCCGGCATCGAATTGGCGCCCGTCGCCGACGATGATGAACCGTGCCGCCGGGCGCTGTTCGAGATAGCGAGCCGCCATGCGCAGCCAGTGCAAGGGTCGCTTGTCGGGTTCGAATCGGAAAACCCCGCCGATGGTTTCGGTCGCGCCGACGGTCAGCGCGGCAAACGCTTGCCATGCCACAGCGGCATCCCCTGTGGATCGGACCGGCAATGCTTCGACGCCATTGTAGAGGATGTTGAAGCGTTCGATCGGCAGTTTCAGCCAGTCGGCATAGTGGCGGGCGGCACTGCGGCTATTGCTGATCAAGGTGACGCCAGGGACTTGCGCCAGCGCCGCGAACAGGCTGGCATATTCGGGGCGATAGCGGTCGCGGCGGACATTGGGCGGGAGACCGCGAAAGACGAGCTGGATATCGCGCACACCCGCGACCAGCGCGGCGACGGCGCCGAGCAGGACACTACCGTCCTGCCACAAGCTGGCGACATCGATCCTGTGGTCGCGGAACCAGGGCGTGAGGCGAGCAACGCCGTAATTGACCTGTGCGGGCAGGTTTTCAAGCAGGGTCAAAAGCTCGCCGCTGGCGATCGCCTGTCGACGCGCGGATACCGGGGCCATGGCGTTGATCTGGTGCGTTCGCACATTGGCTGAAACGAGGTCGGGCAGGAAGAAGTCGTTGCGCTTTTCGGGACCGTGCGACTTCACCACGATTTCGACCGGCGCGTCGATGACGACCCCGCCGATCGGTGTTCCCGAGAAATGCGCCGCCTGGAGTCGCGTCGCAATTCGCGTCATTTGGCGTTCGGCGCCGCCGGGGCCGACACTGCCGCTGACGAGGGCGACACGTCCGAGGCGCCCTGTGGGACGGGGGACAAGACGACGATGGCGAAAGTGCAGGATGCTGTGCTTCATCGCGAGAATGCGAACATCGACGCCTGATTGGAGCGGTTGCCCTTCCAACCGCGAAAACAACGCGTGGAGCGAAGCGATTTCTTCCAACAATGCCAATCCCTTGCTGCCAGGGGCAAGGTCGACGCCGATCGGTTCGAGAACGACGCCGGCATCGGCGATGAGGCCGCGTTTACGCAGCCGCTTGGCAAAATCGAGCCGAAGGCCGCGAGCGTCGGCATGGCGCGCAAGCATGTCGCGGAACAACGCATCGGCGCGGGGAAAATCCTGTGCGTCATGGAGCAGTTCGGCACGCACGAGGCAGGCTGCATCGTCGGTTTGCGGCTCGGGAAGCCGCCTGTCGATCAACGCCACCGCATCCTTGTGTCGTTTGTCGAGCAGCAGCGCTGCGACCTCGGCGCGCACCGCGGCAACCACGGCAAAACCGCCAGCCACGGCAGCGTCGGGTTCGCGCGCAAGATTGGCCAGCATCATGCGCGAAGGCCAGTGGCTGTCGCTGCATCATTGGCCGCGGCCGCCGCCGCAAGCATAGCCCTGCGCTCGATGAACATACGGCATTTCAGGATGTTGCGGTCAATTTTCTGGTCGTTGTCCGACAAATCCCGCAGCACCGTCCAATGTTCGAGCGCTTCGGCAAACTTGTGCAGCCGCATCGCCGCGACTCCCGAGGTTTTGAGCCCCAGCGGATCAAGCGGCGCCAGCGACAAGATGGCGTGTCCCAGCGCGAGGCGGGAAGCGGCGTCGCTTATGTCCACGGATAGTATCTGCTTGCGGAGCGCGGAATGGATACGCGCTTGTTCACGTTCTGCCAGAGCGTTATCGGGTTGCTGACGGCGGATCTCGCCGAGAAGCTTCCAGGCCGCGACAGCATCGCCGTCGGCAACCAGCTTGCGCGACGTTTTCACGGCACTGCTGGCCAGACTGGCGAGGATGCGCCGTGCCTCCTGCGTGGCGGCATGGTCTTCGGGGCCAGCCGCTGCGAGGAGAGCGCAGCACGCCTGCAGGGCATCGAGATGGCGCTCCGCCCGGATCGCCGTGCGCGCCAGCCGTAGGCCGGATGCGACGCGATCGCCCTCGCTCGCCGCGATCCTGAGGTGGCGCAGCGCCAGTTCGAAATCATTCAGTTCGGCCGCGGCGCGACCGAGGAAGTGGTCGAGTTGGGGGAAGCTGGCGCCGATTTCGATGGCGCTGGCGCATAATCCGACAACCATCGCAAAATCGCGCCCGCGGAAAGCCTCGCGGACCCGGCGACGCAGGGTCTGACGCACCCGCCGCCGCGCCGGGATCATGTGCTTGTTGTCGGGACGCAGTATCCAGCTCGCCTCGATAAGATCGCCACAGGCGATGAGATCATCGCCCGCCAGCATGGCGCTGCCCTCGGCGCCCACCAGCATCGCCGCGCCCTCGACGGCCCATTGCGCTGCCAGTGTCGCCGCCGCGTCGGAAGCCATGGCGCCTTCGCGGACGGCGATGAGTTGCGCGGCTGGTACAAACAGCTTGTTCGCAATCGTCGCCTCGGCCAGCTTCAGCGTTTCATCGTCGCCCAGTGCCGCTGCCGCCGAGGTCAACAGCGTCAGCGCGGCGCGGTCGCGTCGGCCAGTGTGCCAGGTCCAGAGATAGCGGATTGACGGAACGTGCAGCGGCTTGGCGCGCATGACAGTCTCGCACCAAGCCGCCGCTGCGTCCGCCGCCCCTGTGGCGATGAGCAGTTCGAGCGCCGCCGTGGCTGCATCGGTTAAATCATGACCAATGTGGAACAGGCGCTGCCAATGCTGCAAGGCCTCGTCAGCGTTGCCGATGGCGCCGGCCGCCATGGCGCAGGCGCGCAGAATTTCGGGGGTCTCGGTCTCGTCCGACAGCAATGATCGGCCGTAGCGAAGTGCATCGACCCAGCGCGAGAGCGCAAAATTTGCGCGCATGAGCAGAAGATCGCATTCTTCGCTCGCCCCGAGTTCGGCGCGCGCCAGTTCAAGACTGATGATCGCGCCCTCAAAATCACCAAGATCGAAGGCCATACGACCCAGAAGATGATCGAAAGCGGGAAGATGCGACCCGGCGCGAACCAAAGCCCGCACTTCACTCGACGCTCGGCGCCAGTCACCCGATAGCCATTGCGCTTCAAGACTTGCCGGCGAAGCCACGGGAGTCGCGATGCCGACTGCCGGTTCCGCGCGCAGCAGTGATATCAATTCGCGATGCCATGCGGCGCAGAGCATATCGGCGAACACCGACGTGAAGTGCGTCAGGTCGAGCCCGTCGCGCTCCATTGCCGCGGATTGGCCAACGGCGCGCATCAGCGGCGTTGGATCATAGCTGCGCGCACAAAGGCGGGCGGCATTGGCCTTTACGACGCTGATCAAGCGATGCCGGACAGCGATGGGTTTGCCGTCAGGCGTATGGGCATCGACGTGCGTCACAAAGACCGTGCGGTCGGCACCGAGCCTGTCGATGATCTCGGCCATGTCGCGAGCGATATCAGTCTGCGTGAGTTCGCGTATCTGCAACCCGCCGAGCAATCGACGATCGCCGGCATCGAGCCGCTGATAGGCGGCATCGCCGGCCAACCAGGCGTTTCGTTCGTGCATCCGATCCGGTGTGGCCATCGCCCAAAATTCCCGGTTGCGGTTCTTGTCGACGAAGAAGTCGCTGAAATACCGATGGGTATAGTTCATCTGGACAGGGTGGTTGCCAAGCGTGATCAGCTTTGCCGACGAGATTTCAACGAGGTAAAGCTCGGCGTCCTCGTGCGGCTTGTGGTTGAAGCCGGTTGGCATCGCGGTGCGGAACACCAGCTTGCCGACGTCATCCGGGATCGTGATCTCGCCGCGCATGAAGCGCAGTTGTTGCAGAGCCTCGGCGCTGGTGTGAACGAAGCCAAAGTTCCTGTTCAGGCTCAGTCGGATCGGGAAGCGTCCCAGCCCGCGCCGCAACGGTGTGTTGAGCCGGCAGGTTCCGATCGGCGCGATGACGATGGCTGTCATCGGCTAGAGTGACCAATAGCGCAGGTCGGCGCGCAGCTGCGTTGGATCAATTTTCGAGCGGACGTCGATGAGGACGCCGCCGTTCACCAACCGCTGCGACAACCGAGCCGGTGTCAACGCCTGGAATTCATCATGGCTGACAGCGATAATAAGCGCGTCGAGATCGTCGAGTTGATCGATATCGACCAGCTTGATGCCATATTCGTGATGAGTCGCGGCGGCGCTGGCGACCGGATCATGGATTCGCGGCGTGATGCCAAAACGCCGCAGTTCACGCGCCAGGTCCGCGACCTTGGAATTGCGGATGTCGGGCACATTCTCCTTGAATGTGATCCCCAGAATGCCGACCCGAGCATTGCCCACCGGTCGCCCGCTCTTTGCGA
This sequence comes from Sphingomonadales bacterium, assembly GCA_031405775.1. GTDB lineage: Bacteria > Pseudomonadota > Alphaproteobacteria > Sphingomonadales > Sphingomonadaceae > Sandarakinorhabdus. The sequence goes on from JANNJH010000331.1 coordinate 11,575, forward strand.
GCATCCGCACGGTGCGATTGGCGACATAGTCCGCCATGCCATCATTGATGCGCCGCCCCGAAAGGATGACTTCGGGGTGGTAGCCGAACTGTTCGGCCTTGGCCGTCAGGTAATAGGGGTCAACGCCGATGCAGTGGCCGCCAACGAGGCCGGGGGTGAAGGGCAGGAAGTTCCACTTCGTGCCGGCTGCCCTCAGGACGTCGGCGGTGCGGATGCCGATATGATCACAAATCTTCGACATCTCGTTCATCAGCGCGATGTTGACGTCGCGTTGGGTGTTCTCGAGCACTTTTGCCGCTTCGGCGACCTTGATCGACGTGGCGCGATGGATGCCTGCCTCGATAACGCCGGCGTAAAGCTCCGCGACGAAATCCAGTGTTTCGGCATCCTGGCCAGCGACGATCTTTACGATCTTTTCGACCGGGTGTTCATGGTCTCCCGGGTTGATGCGCTCGGGGCTATAGCCAAGTTTGAATTCGACGCCGCAGATAAGCCCTGACCATTTTTCAAGCTCTGGCCCGCAAATTTCCTCGGTCGCACCAGGGTAAACGGTGGATTCGAAGATCACCACCGCGCCGCGCCGAAGATAGGGAGCGATCGTCTCGCAGGCGCTCCGCAGCATGGAGAAATCGGGCCTGCGGCTCGCGGTGACCGGCGTCGGAACCGTCACGATAAAAACCGTGCTGCCCTCAAGGTCGGCAGGCGCGTTCGAGAACAGCATCGATGTGCTCATCAACGACGCCGAGCGGACTTCGCCCGTCGCATCATGGCCATGGCCCAGCGCCTTGATCCGGCGAGCATCGATATCAAAACCGACGACATGGTTCGATCTTGCGAATGACATGGCCACAGGCAGGCCGACATAGCCAAGTCCGATAACCGCGATTTTGGCACTGAAGGCCTCGATCGGTGTCTTTTCAGCAAAGGCGGATGCGGCTGTCTGAAACAATTTTCACTCCTGTATCCGCGACACCTTATGGTTATCGGCGCGGCGCGGCAGGTTTGCAGGCTGTCGAATAATAAAGTGCGATTATCGTTCGTCGCGAGCGCCGACGCAGTCGTTGACAACGCCGGCAGGGCGCCCGGCATCGGAAAACTTCCTTAATCGCGGCATTTCTTCCGGCGCTGGCTTGGGCTATTGGCGTGCGACGCCCTTGCAGGAGACCAAGACATGTCCGCGAACATCGCCGCCACCGCCACCGCCGCTGCGATCGCCGCCGCCGCCGCTGCTCCCGTGGTGTTGCCGAGCGGCCCCAGGTCGTCGACGTCTTGGTCGGTACCGGTGCCCAAGCCATGCCGGGGCAATATGTGACAGTGCATTATACCGGCTGGCTTTATACCGGTGGCATCAAGGGCAAGAAGTTCGATTCGTCGCGCGATCGCGGCGATCCGTTCGCCTTTCCGCTCGGCGCCGGGCGCGTCATCCAGGGCTGGGACGAAGGCGTTGCCGGCATGAAGGTCGGCGGCCAGCGCACGCTGATCATCCCGGCGGCGGCGGGCTATGGCGATCGCGGCGCCGGCGGCGACATCCCGGGCGGCGCGACGCTGATGTTCGATGTCGAGCTTTTGAAGACCGAATAGCGGGAAGCACTGGGTTTTGGGACGGCATGATGCCGCCTGGCTGGCGCAGCCTTTGCAGCTCGGAACAATTGTCTACGACCTGACGTGCGATGCCATGGTGCCGCCTGAAATTCGAAGGATTGAATATGACGAAAATGCTTTCCGGCAAGACTGCTCTGGTGACGGGATCGACGAGCGGCATCGGGCTGGCGATGGCGACGGCGCTGGCGGCGCAGGGTGCCGATATCGTCATCAACGGCTTTGGCGATGCGGCGGCGATCGAGGTGGAGCGAGCGAAACTGGCGGCCGATCACGGCGTGAAGGTGCATTATTCGGGCGCCGACATGAGCGACGGCAAGGCAATCGCGGCGATGGTGGCCGAGGCCGAGGCGCTGTTCGGCGGGGTCGATGTGCTCGTCAACAATGCCGGCATCCAGTTCGTGTCGCCGATCGAGGACTTCCCGGTGGATAAATGGGACCAGATAATCGCCATCAACATGTCGGCGGCGTTCCACGCCATGCGCGCCGTGATTCCGGGGATGAAGGCGCGCAAATGGGGGCGGATCATCTCCACCGCGTCGGCGCACAGCCTGACCGCGTCGCCGTTCAAATCGGCCTATGTGGCCGCCAAGCACGGCATCGCCGGCCTGACCAAGACCGCGGCGCTGGAGCTGGCGACGCATGGCGTGACGGCCAACGCCATCAGCCCGGGCTATGTGTGGACGCCACTGGTCGAAAAGCAGATTCCCGACACGATGGCGGCGCGCGGGATGACGCGCGAACAGGTTATCAACGATGTGCTGCTGACCGCGCAGCCGACCAAGACCTTTGTGACACCGGAACAGGTGGCGTCGTTGCTGGTCTATCTGTGTTCCGATGGCGCAGCGCAGATCACCGGCGCCAATTTGAGCATGGATGGCGGCTGGACGGCGGCGTAACGAGCGGCGACTGTTGCCATCGCTGCCGAAACCGCGCTGGCGTTCGCGGGCGAGGCCGATATACTGCTTTCTCCCGGTGACGTGGCGGCAGTGAGTTTATGGCGGGCGGCATGATGGAACAAGTGGCGGCCGGGCAGGCGTGGATAATGGGGCTGGGCGCGCAATATGGCGTCAACCCATTGATCTTCGGAGCGATTTATATAGGCGCCATACCGTTCTTCCTGTTTTTCACCGGGCTGGCGATAAAGCGCCTGCGCAACCGCGAGGGCGCGGTAATGCCGGTCATCGCGGCGGGGCTGTGCTTTGTCTCGGCCTATATCTACCTCGCCATCGTCGGGCGGGGGATTCCGGCCTGGGTCTGGGCGTTCCTGGGCGTCATCATCGCCTATGGCGCATGGAATGCGGTGAAGGGCTTCCGGGCAAAACTGTCGGCGCGATGACCGGCTATTCGCGGCGCACGCCGGACAGCGGTCCCTCGGTCACCGGATAGTCACAGTCCGCGGGGATGGTGATCCATATTTCGCCGTCGCGGCTGCTGAGTTCGGGCTGGATGAACGGCGGCGCACGATCCTTTGCCGCGGCCATGATCGCGGCGACACTGTCATATTGCGCCAGCCGTTGCAGGTTGCACTTGGTCGGGAAAAGCAGCTCGGCCTCGGCATTTTCGGCGCGGGCGAGCACGGTCGCGGCGGTCGTCCAGTGGATCGCCACGGCTTCATTGCCATCGGGCGAGATCGCGGCGCTGGCAGTGTTGCCGGCATCCGCGAGGTAGAAAAGCGTATCGAAGCGGCGCTTTATCGGTGCCGACTTGGGCGGTTCCCAGCGCGCGAAGGGGATGAACCGCCCGGCATCGACGCGGTGGGCGAGCGCCGCGAGCATCGCGGCAAAGCTGGCGGCTTCGGCGATATCGGGGCCGGCGGACAGGTCGGCGCGGGCCTTTGCGAGTGCCACCGGGTCGGCGGCGTCGCCGCTGGTCAGCAGCACGCCGGTTTCTTCCAGCGCCTCGCGGGCGCAGGCGATGCGCGATGCGGCATCGGTGTCATCAAGGTCATCGAAACCAAAGGCGAGACCCGGATCGCGCGCCGTGACAAGGTCGGCATCGTCGACGCGACCGCCGGGGAAAACCAGCGCGCCGCCGGCAAAGGCGAGGTGCCCGCCGCGTTCGACCATCAATATCTCCGGCCCGTTGCTGCTTTCGCGGAGCAGGATGACAGTGGCGGCAAGGATGCTGGTCATGCCGCGAGTGTAGCCGCAACGGCGGGCGGATGCACCCCCTGCCGGAAAAGCCGGGTCGTGCCGGAAGCGCCGTGACGGGCCTTGGTGCAATCGCCGCGCGCCTGTATAGCGGCGGCGCGTTGATGTTTGACCCACGAGTTCCCGCGCATATCAGGAGCCTTTCATGAGCGTTCGTCCGTGGCGTGACATTGTCCGCCGCAAATCCCGGCAGATCATGGTCGGCAAGGTGCCGGTGGGCGGCGATGCGCCGATCGCGGTGCAGACGATGACCAACACGCTGACGTCGGATGCGGCGGCGACGATCGACCAGATCCGCCGTTGCGAGGAGGTCGGCGCCGATATCGTGCGGGTGTCGTGTCCGGATGTTGAATCGACTGCCGCGCTGAGGACCATCGTTCGCGCGGCGGCGGTGCCGATCGTCGCCGACATCCATTTTCATTACAAGCGCGGCCTTGAGGCGGCGGACGCCGGGGCGGCGTGCCTGCGCATCAATCCGGGCAACATCGGCTCGCAGGCAAGGGTCAAGGAGGTCGTGCGCGCCGCCAAGGCCAATGGCTGTTCGATCCGCATCGGCGTCAACGCCGGGTCGCTGGAGCGGCATCTGCTGGAGAAATACGGCGAGCCATGCCCCGAGGCGCTGGTCGAAAGCGCGCTCGAGCATATGAAGCTGCTCCAGGACGAGGATTTCCACGAGTTCAAGATCAGCGTGAAGGCGTCGGACGTGTTCCTCGCGGTCGCGGCCTATAATGGGCTGGCCGAGGTTTGCGACTATCCGCTGCATCTGGGGATCACCGAGGCCGGCGGCTTGCAGGGCGGCACGGTGAAATCGTCGATCGGCATGGGGATGCTGTTGTGGGCGGGGATCGGCGATACGATCCGCGTGTCGCTGAGCGCCGATCCGGTCGAGGAAGTGAAGGTTGGCTATCACCTCCTGAAATCGCTGGGGATTCGGGCGCGCGGCGTCCGGGTGGTGTCGTGCCCGTCGTGCGCGCGGCAGGGGTTCGATGTGGTCAAGGTCGTCGAGACGCTGGAAACGCGGCTGGCGCATATCACGACGCCGCTGTCGCTCTCGGTGCTCGGTTGCGTCGTCAATGGTCCGGGCGAGGCGCGCGAGACCGACATCGGGCTGACGGGCGGCGGCAATGGCCGGCACATGGTGTTCCTGTCGGGCATCACCGATCACGTCATCGAGAGCGAAAAGATGGTCGATCACATCGTCATGCTGGTCGAGAAAAAGGCGGCGGAGCTTGATGCGGCGAAGGCGGCGGCGGATTTTAGTGTCCCCGGATTTCGCCCGGATTTCGCATGAGAGCGTGGAAGCAAGTAAATCGTGATGATGCACATTTCTTGGAGACAGGCCGACTCAAGATTGGTCGTCTAGAAGACTATTCAACGCTCGAAAACGGCCGGGCAGATAACGCTGACGGGGCCGTAGTTATCATGGCAGACAGCCTGCATAGTTACATCCCGGAACATATGCGTGCCATGGAACGCTTAGGAATGGAAGTTGCCAGTGGGCCGATTGGCAGCGCGATGATAGGGTGCCAGTTTACGCACATATCGCAACCACTTTATGCCTTCTGCATGTCACAATGCGGCTGCGATTACGACCCTTCGCCTGGAACAGCTAAAGCAACATTCGAGGTTTCCGCAGTTAACGCCTTGGGCTGGCAGTTAGCAAAAAATCTTAGTGATAGGGTCCTCTCTTGGAAAGTTCGACGAGTTACTTACAAGAGGCGCTATTATGATGCGTTAGACGAAAATTATGGCGATCCTGATCCATTTATTAAGGATCACAAGTTTATCCTAGAGAACGAAATTCGTATTATATTTTTGCCTAAGCCTGGATCCCCATTTGAGACTATCTATACTAATGCTGATGCAGCGATATCTCGCCTCTTAATTCGTATCGGATAAATCCGGGGACACTATCCCTATTCTACGCGCTTCGCGGCCGGCTCGCGCCGAGCGAGGTAAGAGTCCTCGGACGGCGTTGGCGGTTGTGGGTGCGGTTTTAGCTTGAAACTCACCGACCCCTGCCCTCGCCGGGCGAGGGAGGGAGCCAGACGGCATCAGCCGCGCGGGGCGCCGGGGTGTTCGCGCGGCGGCGGAACCAACAGACCCTTCGCCGCGGCATCATGGCGCTCGATCGATTCAACGATCAGCCGTTCGGCGGTGGCACGGTTCTGCCAGCCCATGAACTTGGTCCATTTGCCCGGCTCCAGATCCTTGTAGTGCTTGAAGAAGTGTTCAATCTGGTTGAGAAGAATCTCCGGCAAGTCGGTGTATTCGTTCACATTCGCGTAATATGGATGGACCTTGTTCACCGACACGCACAAC
>JANNJH010000332.1:0-1120 GCA_031405775.1 Sphingomonadales bacterium
GTAGATATTATTGGCATCAAACGTAATGCGCGATGCATCGAGCCCAAGCATGTTGCTCACCGGGGCAATCGTGACGCTAGTGAATTCCGAAATGGTTCCATTGACGTCGTAGAGACGGAAGCCATTAAAACTAGTAGGAGACCAATTGCTCGAAAAAAGCAAATCCCGAAGTCGTTGCGGTGGTATCGGTGAAGCTGAATGCAAAACAGCCCGGGAATGCAGTCGGGCCGTCGGTGCCCACCAGGTTCGAACCGAGATCCTGATAGACGGTTATCTGATTCGGGAAAAGGTATTGAATGCCGATTGAATGGCCCAACAGCAAAGCGGCCGATGCCGGTGCGGCGACGGTTGCGGCTGCAAGTGCGGCGGCGAAGATTACGATACGTTTCATGCTGGTTCCCCTATTCGGTCGAGACAATGGTCGCCTGCCGATCGACAGCGACTAGCTCCACCCAGTTTTTTCTCATGCAAATGTTGTGCCAGTTTTAACGATGAATGATTACAGCATGTTGCGCAGGGGTCGTTTTTCAAAGTGTAAAGAATCCCGACACATTTTGGCGGGGTGGCGCGCTTGGCGACTGCCATAGGGCGCTGATCGTCTAGCCTAGCGAGGCGCGCAATCGCTCGGGCGCGACCATCCGGAACCAGAGGTTCGAGGACTTTTTGTGCACGGTGAGCTGGGGCGAAGGTGTTTCTCGTTCTTCGAACGCGTGGGCACACCCTCACCAGCCGCGCTGGGGCGCGTGTCGTCTCTCCCGCAGCCGTAGGCGACGCCTTCGCGTCAACCGGGAGAGGGAAGTTTCTTGCTGGTTTCGCGTTTATCGCGCGGCGATCGATCAGCAGCGGTCGTCGCTGCGATCGATCGCGCGTCCGGCCACGGCGCCGACGCCGCCGCCGAGCACCGTGCCGAGCAGCTTGTCGCCGCGGCCGGCGACGCTGTTGCCGATCACGCCGCCGGCAACGGCGCCGATGATGCGGACCGCAGCCACACCATCACAATACGGGACCAAATACCTGATCCGAACCGCGGCAACGGCGGCCGCGATCGTTTGCGCTTCCCAAGTCCCGCGATGCTTGGCATCTGGCGGCGATGGATTCGCTGCCGCTCTTCCTCACGCTC
>JANNJH010000333.1:0-2746 GCA_031405775.1 Sphingomonadales bacterium
GCATGGCGCCAAATTGCTGTTCGCCTACGCCGAGGCAACCGTGCCCAAGATCACCGTCATCACCCGCAAGGCCTATGGCGGCGCCTATGACGTGATGGCATCGAAGCATCTGCGCGGCGATCTGAACTATGCCTGGCCATCGGCCGAAATCGCCGTGATGGGTGCCAAGGGCGCCGTGGAGATCATCTTCCGGTCGAAGGACCCGGTGGAGATCGCGACGCGCACCGCCGAATATGAAGCGCGCTTCGCCAACCCGTTCGTGGCGGCGGCAAAGGGCTTCATCGACGAGGTCATCATGCCGCATTCGACGCGCAAGCGGATTGCCGTGGGCTTGCGGAAACTTCGCACCAAGAAGCTCGAGAACCCCTGGAAGAAGCACGACAATATCCCGTTGTAAGGCGGGACGGCCACGACGACCACGACGACGATCAGGGACCAGCGAATACATGTTCAAGAAGATCCTTATCGCCAACCGCGGCGAAATCGCCTGCCGGGTCATCCGGTCGGCGCGCGCCATGGGAATCGCCACCGTCGCGGTCTATTCCGATGCCGATGTCGCCGCGCTGCACGTCAGCCTCGCCGACGAGGCCGTGCACATCGGGCCGTCGCCCGCGGCTGAATCCTATCTGGTCGCCGACAAGATCATCGCGGCGTGCAAGGCGACCGGGGCGCAGGCCGTCCACCCCGGCTATGGCTTCCTTTCCGAACGCGCCAGTTTCGTCGACGCGTTGACCGAAGCCGGCATTGCCTTCATCGGGCCATCGGCGCCGGCGATCGCCGCGATGGGTGACAAGATCGAATCGAAGCGCCGCGCCAAGGCCGCCGGTGTTTCGGTGGTGCCAGGCTTTGTCGGCGAGATCGACGGCACCGAGCACGCCGTCACCATCGCCGGCGGCATCGGCTACCCGGTGATGATGAAGGCGTCGGCCGGCGGCGGCGGCAAGGGCATGCGGTTGGCGTGGAGCGAGGCCGACGTCCGCGAAGGCTTTGAAAGCGTCAAGCGCGAGGCGTTGGCGAGTTTCGGCGACGACCGGGTGTTTATCGAGAAATTCGTCGAGCAGCCACGCCATATCGAAATCCAGCTGATCGGCGATTCACACGGCAACATCATCTATCTCAACGAACGCGATTGCTCGATCCAGCGGCGCCACCAGAAGGTCGTCGAGGAAGCCCCCTCGCCGTTCGTGACGCCCGAAATGCGCAAGGCGATGGGCGAACAGGCCGTCGCGCTGGCCAGGAACGTCGGCTACACCAGCGCCGGAACGGTCGAATTCATCGCCGGCGCCGATCGCAGTTTCTACTTTCTCGAAATGAACACAAGGCTCCAAGTCGAACATCCGGTCACCGAGTGCATCACCGGGCTCGATCTGGTCGAGCTGATGATCCGCGTCGCCGCCGGCGAGGCGCTGCCGTTCACCCAGGACGATGTGAAATTGATCGGGCACGCCATCGAGACGCGGGTTTATGCCGAGGATCCCTATCGCGGCTTCCTGCCCTCCATCGGCCGCCTGAGCGCCTGCCAACCGCCCGAGGCCGGGCGCATCGGGGCGGCGCTGGTGCGGATCGATACCGGCGTCATCGAAGGTGCGGAAATCTCGATCTTCTATGATCCGATGATCGCCAAGCTGATCACCCATGCGCCGACGCGCGCCCAGGCGATCGCGGCGCAGGCCGATGCGCTCGATCGCTATCTGGTGCGTGGCATCAGCCACAATATCGATTTCCTGTCGGCAATCATGGCGCACCCGCGCTTCCGGGCCGGCGAGAATGTGACGACCGGCTTCATCGCCGAGGAATATCCCGATGGCTTCACCGGCGCGCCGATCGACGCCGAAACCCGCCTTGCCATCGCGGCGGCAGCGTCGGTCGTGCACGCCATCGAGGCCGAGCGCGCGCAGTTGATCGACGGGCAACTGTCGGGCAATGGCGCCGAATATGGCGAGGACTGGGTCGTCGAGCTGGCGGGCGAACAGATCGCGGTATCGGTGCGCGGCGATGGCACGCGCTTCGAAATCGCCATCGGTGACCGCGACATCGACGTGTCGACCGACTGGCGTGTCGGGTCGCCGATGTTCGAGGCCGAGATCGACGGTGTGGCACGCGCGCTGACGATCGAAAAGTCCGGCAGCGGCATGAAGGTGACGACGCGCGGCGCCGCTCATCGCGTCCGCGTGCTGACGCCGCGCGCCGCCGAACTGGCGCGCTTCATGATCCCCAAGGTGGCGCCTGACATGAGCAAGTTCCTGCTCTGCCCGATGCCGGGGCTGGTGGTTTCAGTCGCTGTTGTCGAGGGTGACAAGGTCGAGGCCGGACAGCAGCTGGCGACGGTCGAGGCGATGAAGATGGAAAATATCCTGCGGGCGGAAAAAGCCGGCACGGTGGGCAGGGTTCACGCCGTGGCGGGGGATTCGCTGGCGGTGGACGCGATTATCCTCGAGTTCGAGGCGTAGCGCGGCCGAGCGCAGCGCAAGCTGCGCGCGGACTCGCGCAAGCCCGACCGGCGGGGCGGTTGGCTTTGCCAACCGAACCCGTCCGACGCCAGCGCGGGCTTTGCCCGTGCCCTTCCTGTTCTTCTTCCCGATGAGGCTGGCACACCCTCACCCGCCCGCGCAGGGGCGCGAGTCTCCCCTCAGCCGTAGGCGACGCCTTCGCGTCAACGGAGAGGGGAAGAACGCTCGTGCTCCAACAGCCATTTCTTGCGTTCGATGCCGCCGGCGTAACCCGTCAACGCGCCCGAGGCGCCGAT
>JANNJH010000334.1:0-3782 GCA_031405775.1 Sphingomonadales bacterium
CAACGCCGTTGTGATCGGAAAGGCCATTGTCACTGGTAATATGCACTTCGGGCATGTGGATTTGGCGAACGATGACGCCGCCACCATCCAGATCGGCACCAAAGAACTCGTTCGTGATCGAGGTGACCCCCATCACGCGGACAACGGAGGGCCCGCATTCGCCCGAGATGTTCATTGATTTGACGACATCGACGCTCGTCTCTCCGGCGAACGGGCTTATGCTGACGGCGGGGATCGCAGGTGTCGCCGCTATGGTGGTGCTGGCGGTAAAGCAAAGCGCAGTGCAAATTCCAATGCCTGTAAATCTCATTCTGCCCCACTCAAACTAGCTTAGCCGGATTGCAGTATGACAGCTTCTGGCAGCGAGTGATATCTCGTCAACGGCTGCCATTGGTCGAAACCAGCCGCCCACTTCAACATCACACGCCCTAATTGCCCTTGTTATACCAAGCCGCGATCTGCTGGTCGAGTTGCGCGCCGACCGCCTTCGATGCCGCGACCAGCCGGTCCATCGCCGCATATTGCCGGGTCAGCGTCGCAAGATAAGTCGCAATCCGCGTATCGACTTTTGCCAGGTCGCTGGTCACCGACGTGCGTCGTCGCGCCAGCCCGGCGCTGGCCGGCGTTACCAGTTCGGCGATCGATTGCAGGCGGTTGGGCTGCGTCGTCAGTGCCGGTGACGCCAGCGATTTCAACAGCGCCTCGGCATCGCCATAGCGTGTCGGCGACAGCGCCGCAAAGCGCGCCGCATCGAATTCGATCGCCCCGGCGCGGGTGATGGTGACGCCAAGATCCCGCAGCCTGAGACCGTTGGCGGCGGCAACCGGCGTCGTCACCAGCCCGGCGATGCGCTGGTCCATCGCCCGCGCCGTCGCGTCATTGGCCAGCGCGCCGGACGCGTCGCTGCCAGTCGCGCCCTTGCGAAGATCGCCGATCAGCGAGCGCATGGCGCCCAGCGTCGAGGCGAAATCAGCGATCGTCGCCGACAGTTCAGCGCCATCGCGCGCCGCGCTGATCTGGATCGTCGCCGCGCTATCGGGCTTTTTCAACCGCAGCCGCGTGCCGCCGACCAGGTCGTCGATGTCATTGCTGGCGCGGCTCACGGCGATGCCGTCGACGCTCAGTTCGGCGTCGCCGGCGCTGGCATTGAGGCTGAACGAGCGGCTGCCCGGCGTATGGGAAAAGCGCGAAAGTCCGGTGTCGCCGGGATCGGGCGCGGCGCTGACGATGAACGCTTGCGCCTTGCCGTCGCGCCCGCGCAACGACAATGTCGCGGTGCCGGCGTTGCCCACGATCGTCGCCGTCACCCCGGCGTCGGACCGGTTGATGGCGTCGCGCAGGCCGATCAGGCTATTGTTGCTGGCGTCGATGACGATGTCGACGCTGGGAGCGGCTCCCCCCGAAAACGCGAATTCGCCGCTGCCGAGATCGGTGCGGGTGCCAAAGGCGATGGTCAGCGTGCCGAGCCCGACGGCTGCGTCGGCGCTGGCGAGGGGCGGCGCGATCAGCTGCTGGGCGCTCGCCAGCCGGTTGACGGTGATGCTTGCAACAAAGGGCGATGTCGGCCCGAGCCCGAGCCGTTCGATGGCCAGCGACGCTGAATTGGTGCTTTGCGGCGCCAGCCCGAGCGTGCCGCTGCGCACCCGCGCATCGAGCGACGCAGCAATCCCCTGCAGCGCCGATTTGACCTGCGCCAGCGCCGAAATCCGCGCATCGAGCGTCGTCGCCCTGGTGTTGAGCGGCGTCGTCTTGGCGGTCTTTTCGGCGAGCACCAACTGGTCGATCAACGTCTTGGTGTCGATACCCGAACCGACACCCAAGGTGGAGACAATGGAACTCATGGCTTATCCTATAACGGCAGCGGCGCCCCGGCCTTGCGGCGGTCGCCATGCTCGTCGAAATCGAACGCCGGCGGCACGAACACCGATGGCACGCCCTCGGCCTCGGGCGCATCGAAACTCATCACGAACGCCAATATCGTGGCGACGGCGCTGAACAATTCCTCGCGCACCGGCTCGCCGCGCCGCGCCGAGAAAAACAGCGCCCGCGCCAGTCGCGGCGTGCGGATCACCGGAATCCGCTTCTCGCGCGCCACCGCGATAATCGCCTGCGCCATCTCCAGCCGGCCCTTTTCGACCACCACCGGCGCTGCATCGCTGCCCGGCTGATACCGCATGGCGACGGCGAAATGCACCGGGTTGACGACGACGACCGAGGCATCGACCATCGTGGTGCGCAGCCGGCGCGTGGCGGCGGCATATTGCGCCCGCTTGATCGCCGCCTTGACCTCGGGCGAGCCGTCGTTCTGGCGGCTTTCGCGCTTCACCTCATCGAGCGTCATCATCAGCTTGTTCTCGCGCAACACGAACGAAATGCCGCCGTCGATGATGGCGATGACCATCAACACCAGCGCCGACGCGCCGATCAACCGCGCGATGGCGCCGCCGATCACCGCCAACGCGCCGCTGTCATCACCGATATTGGCCAGCCGCGGCAGCAGCGGCAGCACCACCACCATCGCCACGCCCGCCACCGCCGCCAGCTTGAGGATCGCCGTGAACGCCCCCGCCAGCCCGGTCATCGAAAATATCCGCTGCAAGCCGCTGACCGGGTTGATCCGCGAAAACTTCGGCGTGAGACTGGCGAGCGTCACATGGCGCGACGCCGCGATCGCCAGCCCGGTCGTCACCACCGCCACCGCCAGCGCCAGCATCACCGGCAGCTTCAACGGCAACCGCCCGGCGAATTCGGTCAGGCCCAAGCTGTCATCGGGCATCGGCACCGCCGCCGCCAGCGATTGCGAAAGGAACGTCGCCAGCGCCTGCCACAGCAACGGCCCACCCGCCGTCACCGCCAGCGCCGCCGTCGCCACCGCCGCCGCCGCGCCCAGTTCGCGCGGTTGCCAGATATTGCCCTGCTCACGCGCTTCCTCGCGCCGCCGCGCGGTTGGCGCCTGGGTCTTTTCGCCCTCGCTCACAACAAACCCTGCGCCGCATTCAGCGTCATCGTCGCCCGCGCCAGCAACGCTTCGAACAGTAACGGCAGCGCCCAGACAAACGCCAGCAACAGCGCCGCCGGGCCGATAGACATCGCCCCCAATTGCGGCGCCGACCGCGACGCCACCGCCACCAGCAAATTGCCGAGCAACAGCAGCGCCACCACCGGCAACGCCATGCGAAGCCCGCCAGCGAACATCACCGCGCCATAGGCCGCCACCGTTTCGAGGGACACCGCCCCCGGCGGCAGCACCTGCTGGCCGGCAACGACGCTCGAAAACAGCCACAAATGCCCGTCGCCAATCAGGAACGCGCACCACATCAGCGTCGTGAACAGCCCGCCGATCACCGAGACGCTGCCCCCCGCGCTGGAAAAACTGGCAAAGCCCAGCCCGATGATCTGCGCCGCGACTTCGCCCGCCATCTGCGCCGCGGCGAACGCCAGCCCCAGCGCCAATCCCGCCATCATCCCGGCCAGCAATTCGCCGGGCACCATCGCCAGCGTCAGTTCGGGCGCCGCCGGGCCGAACGCCGTGAACACCGAAAGCGCCGCCGCCAGCGCCAGCCGCGCCCGCCACGGCAACACCGCCCCGGCGAACGGCGGCAGCAACGCCAGCATCGCCATCGGCCGCACTCCGGCGATCGAAAAGCGCAGCATCGCCGCCATGCCGTCAAACTGCGGCAGGTCGGTGATCACCGGATCGCACCCACCATGTCGAGCAGCCCGCCGGTCATGAAATCGCCCAGCGCCTGCATGATGCTGTCGCCGGCGATCGCCATCATCGC
>JANNJH010000335.1:0-1683 GCA_031405775.1 Sphingomonadales bacterium
ACGGCGTTGACTTCTTCCTTGGTCGTGTCGCGCGCCGCAACGAACGTCAGGTCGATCAGGCTGACATTCGGCGTTGGCACCCGCACCGCCGAACCATCGAGCTTGCCCTTCAACTGCGGCAGCACTTCGCCGACCGCGCGGGCTGCACCGGTCGTCGTCGGAATCATCGACAAGGCCGCGGCCCGCGAGCGGCGCGGATCCTCATGGATCTGGTCGAGGATCTTCTGGTCGTTGGTATAGCTGTGGATCGTCGTCATCAGGCCCTTGGTCAGCCCGAATTCACGATCGAGAACCATGGCAACCGGCGCGAGGCAGTTGGTCGTGCATGAGGCGTTCGAAACGATCTTGTGGTCAGCGGTCAGCTTGTCATGGTTGACGCCGTAAACCACCGTCAGGTCGACACCCTTGCCCGGCGCCGAGATCAGCACACGCTTGGCGCCGGCCGCCAGGTGCAGCCCAGCCTTGGCGGCATCGGTAAAGAAGCCCGTGCATTCCAGCGCGATATCGACGCCCATCTCGGCGTGCGGCAGCTTGGCCGGGTCACGCTCGGCGGTGACGCGGATGCGATGGCCGTCGACGACCATATATTCCCCATCGACCTCGACGCTGCCGGGATAGGGTCCATGCACCGAATCGCGCTTGAGCAAGCGGGCGTTGGCCGCCGCGTCGCCAAGATCGTTGATCGCCACCACTTCGATATCGGTGCGACCCGATTCATGGATGGCGCGCAGGATGTTGCGCCCGATACGACCGAAGCCGTTGATGGCGACCTTGATGGCCATGATGCTGTGTTTCCTTCTTTGCGTGTCATCCCGGCCGTTCGGCGGGACCAGGTTATATGCGTCAGGCCAACCGCGCCCGCACCCGCGCCGCGACCTTGGGAGCCGTCAGCCCGAAATGCTCGTAAAGCGCTTCGATCGGCGCCGAAGCGCCAAAGCTGTCGACTCCGATATTCAATCCGCGGTTGCCGGTATAGCGTTCCCAGCCCAGCGTCACCCCCGCTTCGACCGAAACGATCACGGCATCGGCCGCCAACAGGTCATGGCGATAGGCTTCGGGCTGGGCATCAAAGGCTTCCCAGCACGGCATCGAAACGACATCGCAGCCAATGCCCTCGGCTTCGAGCAGGTCGGCCGCCGCCAGCGCGACCTCGACTTCCGATCCTGTCGCCAGGAACACCACGCGCCGCGGAGCCGCTGCCGCACGCAACCGATAGCCGCCCTTGGCCGTCAGGTTTTCGCCAGCAATCCGACGCTGTTGCGCCAGATTCTGACGACTTAGCGCGAGCACCGATGGCCGCGTCTCATCGCCCAGCGCCAGCGCCCAGGCCTCGGCGGTCTCGACCGCATCGCACGGCCGATAGACCGCCAGATTGGGGATGGCGCGCAGCGACAAAAGATGCTCGACCGGCTGGTGCGTCGGCCCATCCTCGCCCAGCCCGATCGAATCATGCGTCAGCACATAGATGACCCGCACCCGCTGCAACGCCGACATGCGGATGGCGTTGCGCATATAATCGGAGAACACCAGAAAGGTGCCACCATAGGGAATGACGCCGCCGTGGAGCGCGATACCGTTCATCGCCGTCGCCATGCCGAATTCGCGGATGCCGTAATAAACATAGCGGCCTTCATAGGTTTCGGCCGTAAATGCTTGTTGATCCTTGGTTTTCGTATTGTTCGA
>JANNJH010000336.1:0-5257 GCA_031405775.1 Sphingomonadales bacterium
GCCGAGACGGTGCTGCCCCACAGCATCCCGTCGGGACGAGCCTCGGCCAGCATCAACCTCGGCCGCTGACCGGCAGCACATCCGTGGCCTGACGGTTTCCGTCTTGCAGTTCGCTTGCAACCTTGTTGGCATGGGCATCGGGCCGTTGATTGTCGGGCTGGTCAGCCAGGCGGTCGGCGGGCAGGACGGTTTGCGCTGGGGCTTGCTGGCGGTGCTGTTCTTCAATCTTTGGGGCGCCGGCCATTTCCTGCTGGTGTCGCGACGCTTTGGTCGTCGGGCGGCTCTGATGGCCAGCCTGTCTGATGGCCAGCCTGTCTGATGGTAGGTGTTGCGCGGGGCCGGCCGCCGCCATGAAGGCGCCGTCCTGCCGTTGTTGCAGGCATCATCCGGCACGTTCGCCGTCATTTCGATTTGCCGTATCCGGCTAATGTCCAGGAGATTTTCATGGGTGGCCTTCCCGCATTTACCGAAGCCGATTTCGTCCTGTCGCCTGCAAAGCGCGCCGAGATTACCGCCGGCCTCACTGACCGCCAGACCTTCATGGTCACGCAGTGGATGAACCTCCACGAAGTCATCAACCGTGGCGATTGGGACGGCATGGATGTCTTCTTCGACACCGAAAAGATGACCTACGACAACCCCAACCGGCCCGATCTTGGCACCTACAAGGTGTGGAAGACCTCGCCGCAGGGCCTGTACACGACGTTCCCGCCATCGATCTATCGCACGCTCAAGGCGTGGGGTCGCGGCGACGACGAGATCTGCGTGCTTTGCCATCACCACGGCAAGCACACCGGCGGCCCCTATATGGGCGTCAAGCCGACGGGCAATGAGCTCAACGTCGTCTGGTTCTCGTGGTTGAAGTTCGACGGCGACAAGATCGTTCACATCTATTCGATCTCCGACGTCTATTCGATGCTGATCGATCTCGAAGTCATCGCGGCACCGCAGCCGGTCGATCCTTACAAATAAGGCGAGCGAGGGGTGGCCGGGATCCGGCTGCCCCTTAATCCTGGCGACTGTCTGGAGCGATTATCCCCATGAAGATCAACGTCGGTGTGCCCAATTCGATGCATGTGGCCGCCATGGTGCAGCCATGGGAGTTCGCGCTTACCGGCGCGGATGTCGGGCGGGCGATGGCGATCGCCGACGACCTTGGCTTCAACAAGTGCATGCTTGGCGAGCATTTCGTCATCCCCAAGGAGCATATCGCGCTTTCGGGGGACCATTATTTCCACACGACGGTGGCGCTGGGTTTTATCGGCGGCCACACCAAGCGGATGAAGCTTTCGTCCTCGGTGTCGATCGTGCCGCTGCAGAACCCGATCGTCCAGGCCAAGGCCTGGTCGACGCTCGACTGGCTGAGCGGTGGACGCGCCGAAGCGTTGTTCGGTGTTGGCTGGTTGAAGGAGGAATTCGACATCCTCGGCGTCGATTTCCACGAACGCGGCAAGATGGCCGACGAATATCTTGCCGCGATGATCGAGCTTTGGACCAAGGACGCGCCCGAATTCGACGGGAAGTATGTCAAGTTCCGCGACATCGGCTTCGCGCCAAAGCCCATCCAGTCGCCGAAACTGCCGATCTGGCTGGGCGGCGATGCCGAACCCGTGCTCAAGCGCGTCGCCAAATTCGGCGATGGCTGGTCGCCGTTCCGCACCCCGCCCGAAAAATTCCCGGAATGCATCGATCATATCAAGTCGCAGCCCGAATATGACGGCCGGCCGATCAGCGTGTTCTTCGCGCTCGAAATGCTCAATGTCGGGGCGCACCATGAAATCCTCGACGATCCGCGCGCGCCCGGCAGCCGCAGCGTCCAGCAGATCCTCGACCAGATCGGCTGGCTGAAAGATCTCGGGATTACCGAGACCATCGTGCCGATGCCGCCCGGCATTACCGGTTTTGACGATTATCGCGACCGGTTGCGCTGGGTCGCCGCCGAAATCATGCCCAAGATCAACTGACGGAGCTATCCCTTTGTCGAGCATCCCCGCGCACGTGCCGCCCGATCTGGTGCATGATTGCGCCGTCGCCCAGCGCAAAGTGTTTTTCGAGAATGTCTTCGAGACCAGGATCGCCGATGAATTTGTCGGCAAGCCGCCGGTGTACTGGTGCCCGACGATCTATCCGGACAACAGCGGCGGCTGGGTCGTCACCCGCGCCGCCGACCTCAAGGCGGTCTATGCCGACGATGACCTGTTCACCAAAAAGGGCTTCAGCGGCTTTTCCAAGATGATCGGCGAGGACTGGAACCTCGTCCCTACCGAATTGACCGGCGAACCGCACAAGCAGGTTCGCAAGACCCTCAACCCCGAATTCGCGCCGGCGAAGATGTTCGCGCTCGATGACATGGTGCGCGGTCGTGCCCGCGAACTGATCGCCAGCTTCAAGAACCGCGGCGCCTGTGATTTCGTTGCCGAATTCGCCGTGCCGTTTCCGGTGTCGATCTTCCTCGACCTGTTCGGCCTGCCGCAGGACCGCGCCGGCCAGTTCCTCGACTGGACCCACGACCTGCTTCACGCCACCGACATGAACGCCCGGATCAAGGCGACCCATGAGGTCAAGCAATGCCTGCTCGAGGCCATCGCGGAACGCCGCGAAGCACCGACCGATGACCTGATCAGCCGCGCTCTCGAATATCAGTTCGATGGCGCGCCTTGGAGCAATGAAAGGGTCTTTGGCTATTGCTTCAACCTGTTCGTTGGCGGGCTCGATACCGTTACCGCCAACATTGGCCTGCACGTCTATCATCTGGCGACGCACCCCGAGCAGCAGGCCGAATTGCGCGCCGACCCGTCCAAGCTGACACTCGCGATCGAGGAGTTGCTGCGGGCTTATGCGGCGGTGACGACCTATCGCACCGTGACCCGCGAAATTCAGTTCGGCGGTGTGACGATGATGCCGGGCGACAAGGTGGCGATGTCGACATCGATCACCGGGCGCGACCCCGAGGCATGGGAAAATCCCGATGAAATCGATTTCGATCGCAAGCCCAGTCACCTGAGCTTTGGCAGTTCGGCGCATCGCTGCCTTGGCATGCATCTGGCGCGCCGCGAACTGCTGATCGCGCTTGAAGAAATTCTTGCCAGCCTGCCGCCGTTTCGGCTTGATCCGGCGCAGCCCGTGCCATTCTGGCTCGGCAACGTCATCCAGGTGCAAAAACTTCCGCTGGTCTGGGAGGCCTGAACGCCGTGCGGACCATCGAACTGCGTATCGATGTCGCGACCGTGACCGGAATTCCGGGAGCCGAGGTGGCGGCGTCGCTGCATTTGCCGGATGCGCTTTGCGAGACTGCGATCGAGCTGCTGTTTTGCATTCATGGCGGCGGCTATACGCGCGGCTATTGGCACCCGGCGTTTAAAGGTTTTCCCGGCTACAGCTTTGCCGAGCATCTGACGGCGCGCGGCCGGGCGGTGCTGGCGATCGACCTGCTCGGCATGGGCGAAAGTAGCAAGCCCGAACCCGAAACCTTGCTCAGCCGCGCCAAGGTCGCCGCCGCCAGCCACCAGGCCGTCGTCGAAGTCGTTCGCGGCTTGCAGGGTGGCCGCTGGGCCAGCGCGGCGCGGATCATCGTCACCGGCATCGGCCATTCGATCGGCGGACTGATGGTCATCACCCAGGCAGCGGCGCATCCGTCGTTCGATCGTGTCGCCGTGCTCGGTTGGGCGAACCAGCCGATGGTGCTTGGCGATACCGACCCGGCGACCTTGGCCGCCAGCATCACGCCGGGCTATCTCGCATCGCCACGCCAGACGATGCGGGCGCTGTTCTATGCCGCCGATGTCCCGATGGCGTTGATCGAGGCCGACGAGGCGTGCGGCACGAAAACGCCAGCGTGTCTTGGCCGCGACGCCTTGACGCCGGGTATTGTCCACGCGGCATCGGCGGCGATCGCCAGCCCGGTGTTCGTCATGCACGCCGACGTCGATACCAGCCCGGCGCCGCACGGCGAGGTGGCGTTTTTCAGCGGCAGTCGCGACGTGACGCTGATGGTGCTCGAAGATACCGCGCATTGCCATAATTTCGCGACACTGCGCCATCGGCTTTGGGACCGTCTCGACCGCTGGATCGACAGCCTGCCGGTCGCGTGACGGACATTTGGCGGCGCCGCGATGTCGTTGGCGGCATTGCTGCATTGGCGATGATTGCGGGGCCGGCGACAACCGCGCTAGCGTCGATCTACAGCGACAGCGATGGAGTGGGCGATATGGCCGATACTGCGGGCGATGCGACGACCGGCGACTTGATACGCTGGGAGGATTTCGTCGATCAGCTCAGGCCGCTTGGCGCCAGGCTGATGGAGCGGATCCCCGAAGCGATGCGACGCGATCCGCAGATCGTCCAGGAATCGTACCGGCTGCTGCTATCGGGGCTGATGCGCGGCATAACCGACGCGATCATCGGTGACCGCCGCCACCCGATCTTCGTCCCCGAACTCAACATCGCGCAGAATATCTTCCAGCCCAATGCCGACACCATCTACAAGTCGGCGATGATCGATGGCGCCGGCGCCTATCGGATCAAGGGCGACCGTGGCACGGTTCGGATGTTCATGCTGGCGCAGCTTGGGCCAGATACGATCCGCACTGGCCAACATTCGCCGGCGCTGGCGCAAGGTGATTTCGATACGCTGACGCTCGACGCCGACGGGCACTTCGATGTCATCATCAGCGCCGAACGCCCGGTCGGTCACAGCGGCGATTGGTGGGAACTCAACCCCAAAGCCGAAAAGTTCATGGTCCGCATCGTCGGCTGCCGCTGGGGCATTGAGCGCGAGCCGCGTTTTGGCATCGACCGGCTCGACGTCGATCCCAGCAAGGGCCGTCACAGCGCCGCTGACCTTAGCGCGCGGCTTGCCGAAATCCCGATGATCGCCGGCAATTGCGCCGTGACGTTCCCGGGGAAGGTCGAGAAACTGCGGCAGGAAGGCCATCTCAACAGCCTCAAGGTCGTCGATTTCTCCAATATGACCGGCCTCAGCCGCCAATTCTATTATGAAGGCGCCTATGACCTTGGCGATGACGAGGCGCTGATCGCCGAAGTGAAGATCCCCGCCGATGTCGGCTATTGGTCGCTGATCCTGACCAACGAGCTTTACGAGACGACCGACTGGTACAACAACCAGAGCAGCCTCAACGATGCGCAGGCCAGCGTCGATGGCGATGGGGTGTTCCGCGCCGTGATCTCGGCGCGCGACCCCGGCGTGCCGAACTGGCTCGATACGTCGGGCTATCCGCGCGGCGCGATCCAGGGGCGC
>JANNJH010000337.1:0-10310 GCA_031405775.1 Sphingomonadales bacterium
GTCGGCGCCGTGAAGATTTACCAACCCCTCAAGCGCGTCGGCAAGATGCGCGCCATGTTCGGGTTGGCCGCGCGTAAAGGCATTGTGCGCCGGATCATGGGTATGCGGCAAATGGTCGGTTCCCGGCAATCCCGGCCCGAAGGTACGTCGGTTGCTCACGATGCCGCCCACAGAGATGCCGCCAAACCCGACGCCATGATAGCCACGTTCCCGCCCGATCAAGCGCGTTCTTGTGCCTTGGCCACGTACGCGATGATAGGCGAGCGCGATCTTGAGCGCCGTGTCGACGGCCTCCGATCCCGAATTCGTAAAGAAAATCCGATCGAGGTCCTCAGGCATCAACCCGCCGACGCGCGCGGCCAGCTTGAACGCCAAAGGATGTCCAAGGTTGAAAGTCGGGGCAAAGTCCAGCCGTCCGGCCTGATCCCGGATTGCCTCGATGATGGCCTCACGGCCATGGCCGGCATTGACGCACCATAGGCCTGCCGTGCCATCCAGTATCTCACGACCATCAGGGGTTTGGTAGAACATGCCCTTGGCCGATGCCAGAAGCCGCGGATTGGACTTGAAATAACGGTTGTCCGTAAACGGCATCCAGAAGGCGTCGAGGTCGTTCGGCGGCGTCTGAAGCATGGCGGTCTCACTGGATCAGAGCAATACTATCGCAGCGCTCAAAGCATGACTGGCGCGACAGCGCAACCGGTTCGCGCCGAGCGACGATAAGGCCGCGATGTGAGACAATTCAGTATGAGGCTTCTACAACACAAACGACCGGCGGACAGCAACGGCGGCTATTGGTTGCCCGAAAGGCCATTCCGCTGGGAGGCGGACGCAAGCCGACGCGTCAGGCGACGATGAACATCATGTCGCTGCAAAGTCACTTCGCATGAGAAGGCGACTCTGGTTTCGCGTCTGCGAAACGCTTGCGCGAAATTGTCTCTGCAAGCCAACTGATGCCGCGACATTTCGCTCGGGGCTCAGAAAAAGAAAAAGGGCCGCTCCCGAAGGAGCGGCCCCAATTACTTGCGTTATAGTCGACTTACTGCGGAGTGCAGGGGCCGGCAGCCGCTACAGGTGCACCGCTGAAAGTCAGCTCCACGCGCCGGTTCTGCGGCTCGCGGACACCATCGGCGGTGTCGACCAGCGGACGGCTTTCGCCGAAGGCTTCCGTAACCGTCGAAGTGTCCGGCACGCCCTTGGTCGCCAGATAGGCCTTGACGGCATCGGCGCGACGCTGAGAGAGGCGAACGTTATAGTCGTCCTTGCCCGACTTGTCGGCGTGTCCGGCAAGCTGAACGCTGGTCTGGCCGGTGGCAGCATATTGCTCGGCGGAACGATCGAGGATCGCAGCGGCTTCAGCCGTGATCATCGATTTGTCCCAATCGAAGAAGACGAGGAACGGTCCAGGCGTAACCGCAGCAGGCGGGCACGGCGGCAGCGGCGCGGGAGCCGCAACCGGAGCCGGCGGCGGTGGTGGCGGCGGCGGTGCTGCTTCGAAGAAGTTATACGCCAGCGTCAGCATCACGCTGTGGCTCCGGTAACGCGTGTGCGTCGCCAAGCCATTCGTCGTGAAGGTGTCGACGTCCGGAACGTTGAAGAAGCGATACTTCAGGCCGATGTCGACGTGGTCAGTGATCGGCTTGTAGATGCCGGCAAGAACCTGCCAGGCAAAACCGGTTTCGCTATCATCGTTCCATGCCGGGCCGAACTTGGCTGTCTGGTAGATGTGGTGCTGAACACGGGCGACACCGGCGCCGCCGCCGACATAGGCGCCGAAGCCAAGGTCGGTGCCGCCGAAATCGAGCAGGGCGTTGGCCATGAACGAAAGCACACGCGCGTTACCATCGGCTGATTCGTGCACGCTGCCGGCGGGGGTAGCGAACCGGCTCGGGATCGCCGGGATGGCTTTTTCGATCACAATCGAATCGAGGTTGTTATTCTTGTAACCGACTTCGAATTCCGCGCGGATCATGCCGAAATCATAGCCGATGTTGCCACCGACGGCGTAGCCGATTTCATGGTTAACCCGGATACCATCGTCGACGACGACACCCGGCGTTCCTGGACGAGTGATGTCGAACAGCTGATCCTGCACCAGGTTCGGGCCACCTTCGACGCCGACATACCAAGCGCTGTCGCGTGCGAACGCAGGCCCGGTCAGCGCGGTTGTGGTCAGTGCAAGCGCCACAGCAAATTTACGCATGATCATCCCCTTTACGTCCCATTGTGGATCGGACGTACATATTAACCCACCCGAAACGACAAGCGCAAGCGGCGTTTGCAGGTTTTCGTTGCCAAAAAGACACAGTGGGGAGACGAATTCGGCTATTCCGATGCGGCGAATTACGTTAGATAATAACACCCTGTTCGCGCAGAGCGGCGACCAACAGAGTGAAAGCAGCCCTGGTTTGCGTATCGACCACGGTACCGCCGACCGGCCCGAGAATTTCGACCGGGCTGGCGCCCAGGACAACCCTGCCCGCGATCCGAAGCGCCGACACCGGCCAGCCCCCGATAGACCAGATTCCGTCATGGACCGTGAAAACCGCCTCGTCGATGACCCAGGCCAGGCAACCACGAACAGGTTGCGTGAAAATCCAGCCGTAGCCGTCGCTGGTCGCGACTGTTCCAGCCCGGCCCGCCCATGCACCCCCGGCACCCGCCGCGACGATGTAGTTGCTTCCGGCAACGGCAATCGCCGGGGGAAAAGCCAGTCCGCGGGTTTCCACGGCCAAGTGAAGTTGTCGGTCGATCGTCAGCAGCGCTTCGTTATGTGTCACCTCTTTCTGCGCCTGACCAGCGGCAAGAAGCGGTAGCCCGTGTCGGATCGTCTCGCTCATAACCTGCTCCCATTTCACTCAAAAACCAGCATATCGACCGCGAAATCACCCGGGCCAACACTCTCGCTCAACTGCGTCACCGTGATTTTCACCTCGGCGCCATCGCCATCTTCGAGCCGATCGGCGAGAGCATAAGTGTAGGTTGGCGTCGCCACGGTCACGCTCCGAACCTTGCGTGCGTCGAGCGCAATATCGACACGATAGGATTCGCTCGTTTCCGCCAGCGGCACATCGATGAAGTCTGGCCAACCGAAACCCGCCCGGCTGCGCCGAACCCAATGCGCGACAACCGCCCCCGCATCGAACACAAGTCGCAGGTGCGCCGGCGACAACGGCCTGAGCGCCCGACCTCCGGCGATGGCGATGACCGGCGATGCGCCGCCGTCGCCAACGCCGATTGCGCGCGCCCGAAACGTTCGCCCCAACGCCTCGATCGGCGGATCGAAGGCGATCAGCGTTGCCGGATCGAGCAGAATGAAACGCTCACCAACAGCGTGTTCCGAGACGCTTGCCTCGGTACCACGCCGTCCGCGCAGCAATCCCGAAAGGCGGAAGCGACCCGGACCCATTGCCTCGGCATTGCTGAACTGGAAAATTTCATCGCCGAGCAACGCCAGGTTCGCGCCGGCGAGCACGGAAAGTTCCGATCGACTCTCCAGCCACATGGTATCCGACAAAAGGTCGACCTCGGCGACGCTAAAACGATCCCAGCCAGAGATCGAGCCTGTGTCGAGCCTCGATTCCGCGACGCCTTGAATGGTGCCACCCTCGATGATTCCGATTCCGGCATAGCTGGCGCCGTCATCCCCGCTGACCTCGATCGCCGCGCGGCGCCAGCCCGGCGAAGCGCCGGCGGCGGCGATCCACAGCCGCGGCGAACCCGGCAGTTCACCAGGCAGTGGCGGCAGGTCGAGCAGATGCAACGTCGTCACGCCGGCGGGCTCGTCAGTGAAGGCCAGCACCCGCCCGCCGTCGCCGCTGACGGCAACCGGAGTTGT
Organism: Sphingomonadales bacterium; assembly: GCA_031405775.1. Classification (GTDB taxonomy): domain Bacteria; phylum Pseudomonadota; class Alphaproteobacteria; order Sphingomonadales; family Sphingomonadaceae; genus Sandarakinorhabdus. The sequence continues at coordinate 3,839 of JANNJH010000337.1, forward strand.
CGTCTCGACGCGCTCAAGATCGAGATTGACGATGAACGCTTCGAAGCGCGCTTCGCGAACCCGCCACACGATGTCATCACCCGCCAGCACGACGCGTGCGCCAGGCTGCAACCCCAGGTAGCGCCAAGGCAAGCGAACATTCGTCCGCAGCCCCCCGGCGCGCGAGCGCCCCAGCATCGTCGTCGCCAAGGTCTTGGCCTGATCAGGCGTCATGGCGCAAGCGATCGACTGATGGTCGGTCACGCCGCTCGTACCGCGTTTGGCGCGTTGCAAGCCCGGCGGGAAATCACGGCTGGTATCGTAAAAGCCGACCTCGACAGCCCCGACCCGCGTTTCGCCGCCCAGCCGCTTGCGGCGTTCGCGGCCGCGGCCATCGCCCGGCAGCCGCGCCTGGCAGTCATCCGTTGCGATCACGACATGTCCGCCGCCGACACCACTGACGACGATCTTCGACCCGCTCGTGACGCTCGCTCCCGCCATGTCAATCAAGGACGCCATCGCCCCGGCAACGCTGCCGCTCCTGCCGGCAAAATGCCCGGCAATCGACGGGAATCTTCCCGTGGTCGACGCGATGCTGCGTCCATCGATCAACGCCAGCGCGGCGATGGCGTCGGCCACATCATGGCCGGCTTCGGCGTCGGCGATGATCTCGAAGGTCAGGTTCGGAATTCTGTTGCCATAGTCGGCAAGCGGCAAGTCCTCGAACACCGCATAAGCGATCCCGCGATACGCGGGCGCACCCGCGGCGCCTTCCGCGGCCGCAATCAAGGGGTCGACCGCCTGGCCTTCGCTGCCGCGATGGAGACGCATCACTATTGGCGAAAGGAAGGCCCCCTCGGCATCACGGATCAGTCTGCCATCCGCCCAGATCCGGCCGATGTCGGCTATCGCCCGCGCTGCCAACCCGACGGCGAATGATGCAGAGTAGCTGTAAGTGCTCGTCGCCCCACCGCCTCGCTTGCCGCTCCCGCTTTGGCTGGTCGACTCCTTGATTCCGCTCGTCCACACCAGGTTTCCAGCGGCTCGCATGCGCCCGGTGATGACCGGGATCGGTTCACCATAGGCAGCGCTCTGGACTGCCAGATTGCCGATCCGTCCGACATCGCGCGGTCGCCCGCCACCGAGCAAACTGCTGTCGACCATACCGCCGACCGCCGTTCCGATGATGCCGCCAAGCGGGCCACCGAAGACGCGGCCGGCCGTTCCCAGGATGAGTGTCGCCATGGTTCAGCGTGCTCCGGGCAGGCGCCAGGCGCCGGTGATGATCCAGCCGGGATCGAGCGGTCCTTCAACGACGCGCCCCAGCCCGGCATGGGCATGAACGATGCCCGCAGGGGTGACGACGGCAAGATGGCGATGCCGCGCAGCCGGCGCCACCACGAGCACATCGCCGTTCATCGGCACCACCACCTCCCGGCATCCGAACGCCGCCAGCATCGGTTCGACTTCGCGCTCATGGTCGCCGCCAAGCGCATAGGCGACCGGTGTAATGCGCCCCATCCCCGCCGCCACCGCCGCCACGAGCACGACGCCGACGCAATCGAGCCCCAGCCCCGGGGTCCGCCCCTGCGCCCTGAAACGCGTTCCAACGCAACTGCGAACGGCCGCAACAATCGCCGGCCAGCGCCGGGTGATGCCCGACGCCAAAATCAGTTCATCCATCATAACCATCCCCGTCGGTTCAAAGCCCGCCAAAGCGCGTCAGCATGTCCCCGCCGGGAACATGCGGTTCGCCGCGAAAATTCACCGCATTGTCAAAGCGCGTGACACAGGTCGAAAATCTTTTGTCACAGCCCTCGCGCACTTCGACCAAAATGCCCTCGGCCACCGCCATCGGCTCATCGAGCCGCAAACGATCCGCTTCAGCCAAGAGGATCCGTCGCTCGACCCCGGCCAACGGCCCCGAAAGCACCCGCAACCGTCCACCAACATAGTCGCCAGCCGTTGCCGCATCGACGCCGCCAAGCCCGGCATATTCGCCATCGGAGAACGTCACCGCCGTGCGCAGGACCCGTCCGCGCATTGCCACCCGGCATCGCCAGTCGCCAAGCTCCGCGCGGCATTCCGGCGAATAGGTTTCAATCCGCGTCGCCGTGAGGATGGCGGTGGGCCCACGCAGCGTCGCCGTGAACCCCGCATCCGGCCCGGTCCCGGCCTCGACCGTGCCCAGGGTGCCGCGCGCCAAAGGCTGCCCGCCAGCATCGGGACTGTGCCAGTCAACCATGAACAAACGCACATCGGCCCCATCATAACGCCCCTGGCCAAGATCGTCGGCGGTGATGGCATCGGCGCTCAGCGCCCCCGCCACATCCATCGTATCGACATCGAGACCATCGCTGCTGACCACCGCCGATGGCGCCATCCCCGGCGCGCTTTCATAGCGCATCCCGCCGATCCGCAGCGGCCGGTCGTGCGTCGTGAAACCCAGTGCGACGCCATCCTGGCGCACCACCTGCCAGCAGATCGCCAGCGTCGTCAGTTCACCCGTCAGCCCGGCGCCAAGGCCGATTTCAACATCCGGCATGGCATCAATCCTCGCGCACTTCGACCAGCGGCACCGACGGCAGTTCGCCCGCCCGCCAGCCCGCCAGCGACACATCGATGCGATCGGCGGCAAAACGCACCGGCACATCGAATTCGAACCCCGCCGTCACGTCCGCCCCGGTGACCGGGGGCACATCGAAATCGATCTGGCCGCCCGCAGCCAGGCTCCAGCCGGCGCTCCGCGTCACGCCGGCCACCGCCACGCGCACACTGCCCGCCACTGGTCGCGTGATCCGCCGGGTCTGTGGATCGTCGGTATCGCCATAATTCTTGACAAGGGCAAAGCGTGTCGCCCCGCCATCGCCCAACCCCAGAAGTTGATCCGCTGCCGTCACCGCGGCACCGGGCGCTGCCGAGTTCCGATCGAGCGGATCGCTAAACCGAAAGCCGTGCGCCTGGCCGCGCCGCGCCCTGAAAAACGCGATCAGCGCCGAAAGATCGGCCTCCGACCGCACCCCGACCCCGGCATCATAATACAGTCGCGCATCGCTCCACTGGCTGTTGCGCTGCTCATGACCCGAGCCGGTCACCACGACTTGGGTGGAAAACTCCGGCCCGCCAGCCGCCCCATAGCCAAGCTGCAACGGAAACAGCACATCATGAAAAGCCGCCACATCTTCCTCCCCATTGCCGTCACCGGCGACATCGAATGCTGTGAAACCGTCGCGCGCCACCTGCGGCCACGCCCAGACAAAGGTCTCGGCGACGCCGCGCTCCAGCGACGCGACAGCCGCTTCGGCAATCGGCACCCAATCGGTCGTCGAAACCGCGAATCCGGCGAAATAATGCTGCTGCGCCAAAGGGTAGCCGAGCCGCTCACTGATCACCGAGCGCGCCCGCGCTTGCCCGCCGACATCGCCGAGCGTGACGAAATCATAATCTTCGAGCTGCAGGATATCGAACGCGGGATAGGCCCATTGCCCCGGCAGATTGGCGCGGATCAACTCGGGTGCCGCCGCGTTGAGCACCTGCGGCGCATAAAATAGCAAAAGCGTCTGTGTCGCGGGAACCGCCGCCTTCACCGCGTCGCGCAGCGCCGCCGTCGCACGCCCCAACAACCCGCCACACCAATCGAGAAAATCGCGTTCGCCAACCGCGCTGACCATGCGGATATCGCCGATTGGCGGCGCTGCGTGTCCGGTCTCCGACAGATGCAGCGCCAGCGTCGCGTCGTCATAAAGGCAGGGTTTCCAATCCGGCCCTACCCACCACCACGGCTCGCCGATCTGGAATCGCGGCGTCACGCCGGCGCTGACCGCCAAGGCAGTGAAGGCAACCGCCACCGCTTGCAGCCACGCCATCGCGGCAGTGTGCGCTGGCGAAAGCAATGACGACGGCGGCGCATAACCCGTCGCCGCGCGTGCCCCATCGACCGTGCGTTGCGCCCAGGCATCGGGACAATTCTGGTCGAGCAATTCAAACGACAGCGACAGGATCGGCGCAAACCCCAGCGCCGCGGCACGAGCAAGGAAATCCGCATGCCAAGCCGCCGCCGGGGCACAGATCGGCACCGCCGGATCGGCCAGATAACGCCCTGCCCCCGCATCCCAGCGCAAGCCGGGGAAATGGCTCATTCCGACGTAATGAACCAGCGCCTCGCGGTAACCGAGCGCGAACATCGCCTCGATCAACCGCTCGGGCGTCTGGTTATAACTGTCGTCATACCCCCCGGCGATGCGCAGCGCGTGCGGCGGCACAAAGGCATCGCCGGCCCTGAGCATCGATCCCGGCCCGTCGCTGCGAATTGCGCTCAGCACAACCCGCGCATTTGCCGGCGCCACCAGCGGCACGTCGCTGCCGTCATAGCCCGGCGGCACCAGCGAAATGAACATTCGATCGATGTCGCCGGCCCACACGCGGTCAGCTTCGGCCGGCAGCAGAAATCCACCATCGAGGGCATCGAAATCGAGCACGACATCGGCGTCGCCGCCGCTGCCGCTCGCATAGTTCCACAGCCGCACGTACCAGCTGCGCGCCGCCCCTGCCGCGTCGCGCCCCTCGATGGTCAGCACCGGGCCATTGACGGCATCAAGTGGCTGCACATCGCCGGTCGCTGCCCAGTGGAACGCCTGCGTCGTGCCGCGATAATCACGCAGCGTTTCCAGCGCCAATAGCGGATGGCTCCAGCGATCGGCCGATTCCCAGATCAACCCAGCCAGGTCGCCGCGCCGCATGAACACCGCATCGACCGCCAGCGCATCGGCGCCCATCGTCGTCACCGCCGCCATCATTGGCCGCGGAAAATCCACGGTCCAGTAACGCGGATCGAAACGCTTCACCCAGTTCGTCCGGCGCGGCGCGGCCGCCGTTGCCAACCAGTGCCGGATCATGCGTCCGCCCTCGTCAACGCCTGGCGCACCGCCCGCGCCACCTGCGCCCCGGTCTGCTGCATCACCGTCGCCGACGCATCGCGCGAGGCCGATACATTGACCGTGACGTTCACCGGCCCGCGCCGCCCCTGGCCTTGCGTCTCGATCCGCCCCGAGGCCGTCGGCACGAACAACTCGGGCCCACGTTCGCCAACCATATAGGCACTGCCGCCAGTCACCGAGCCACCCGTCGCGCGGCCCGGCGCACCGCCGAACAAGCCGCTCACCGCCGATGCCAGCGACCCCAGCAAGCCGCCGCCAGCCGCGCTGCCGCCCCCGCCGAAAAGCGCCCCGATATCGGTGCGCAGCGCCCCCGCCGCGATATCGGCAAGCGCCGTCAACGCCGTGCGCCGCAGGTCTTCAAAGCCGAACTTGCCGGTCACCGCCGCCCGCGCCAAGGCGCGCTCGATGCTGCCACCGGCGCGATCGACGCCCTGCGCCAACGGCCCATCGAGTTCGCGGCGGATATCGCCAACCCCTGTCATGAAGCCGCTGGTATCGGCGCGAACGCTGATCACCAGCGTATCGAGATCGGTCTCATTGCCGTTCATCGGGAAATGCCTCCATCAATCGCGCCAGCATGGCGCCTGTCGCCGGCGCCTCGCTGCCAGCATCATCGAGCCCGAGCGCGGTGCGCAGATCCTCGGGCGTCGCCGCCCAAAACTCCGCCGGGCGCCAACCGAGCAGCGCCGCCGCCACCCGCGCCGCCCGCCGCGCCGCGATCGCGAACGTCGCCGCCGGCTCCGCTTCGGCGCTCATTACCGGCTCCGCCTCAGGGCTCATCGCCCGGCCAGCACCTGGCCGAGTAGCACCCGCAACGCCGGCGTCGCCGTCGCCAGCCCGCCTTCGACAAGCCGTTCCGAGAACAGCCCACGCGTCAGCCCGGCCGGCGCACCATCGAGACAATGCCACAACAGCGCCGCCATCTCGGCCAGCGTCAGGCCGCCGGCCGCAGCGCGCTCGACCAGCGCGAACAGCGGCCCCAGTTCGGCCTCCGCGGCGACCAGCGCCGCAAAGCTCGGGCGCAGCCGCAGCGTTTCGCCGCCAATGACCAGCGCCGCCTCACCGCGAACCGGATTGGCCGCCGTCACGCCGCCACCACCGCGCCGGAACTTTCCAGCGCCAGCGTGTAAGTGCGCTCGCCGTTGAAATCCCCGGCATAATCGAGCCGCGTGATCAGGAATTTCGCCGTTACCGTGTCGCCGCTTTCAAAGCTGACACGATAATCGTCGATCACGCCGGCCAGCGCATTGGCCTTGACCCTTGCTTCCGAATCCGAGCCGGTAAAGACCCCTGATCCGCTCAGCGACACCGACCGCACCCCGGCGCCCGACAACAGTTCGCGCCAGCCGCCGGAGCCCTGGTTGGTCACCACCACCGTCTCGGCATTGACGGTCATCTGCGTCGTGCGCAGCCCGGCCACGGTCGCAAACACCGGCGGCACCGCGCCATTGCCAATTTTCAACAGAAACGCACTGCCTTTTTCGATCGCCATTTTCCGAGCCTTTCGGTTAGATTTTTGTGGAGTTTCAAAGCGCCAACGAGCGCAGCCGGAATTC
>JANNJH010000338.1:0-6115 GCA_031405775.1 Sphingomonadales bacterium
AATCCCCTAACCCTCCGCCCTTGAATCAAGTGGCGCCAACGCGCGCCGAAGGGAGTCCCAGATGAGCCTCGCCTTTCTCTTTCCCGGTCAGGGCAGCCAGGCCGTGGGCATGGGCGCCGACCTCGCCGAAGCCTTCGCCAGCGCGCGCGAAGTGTTCCAGGAAGTCGACGACGCCCTTGGCCAGAATCTTTCGCGGCTGATGTGGGAGGGGCCAGAAGACCAGCTGCTGTTGACCGCCAACGCCCAGCCGGCGATCATGGCGGTGTCGATCGCCGCCTTGCGAATCCTCGAAATCGAAGGCGGCATCAACGTCGCCGACAAATGCGCCTATGTCGCCGGCCACAGCCTTGGTGAATATACCGCGCTCGCCGCCGCCGGTTCGCTTGGGCTCGCCCAGACGGCGCGGCTGCTGCGGCTGCGTGGGGAAGCCATGCAGGCCGCCGTGCCGATCGGCGAAGGCGCCATGGCGGCGCTCCTCGGGCTTGGCTTTGATGCCGTCGCCGCGATCGCCGAGGAAGCCGCGCAGGGTCAGGTCTGCACCGCCGCCAACGACAATGCCCCCGGCCAGGTCGTCGTTTCGGGCCATGCCGACGCCGTCGCCCGCGCCATGGCGCTGGCCCGCACCCGCGGCGCCCGTCTTTCGGTGTTGCTGCCGGTCTCGGCGCCGTTCCACTGCGCGCTGATGCAGCCCGCCGCCGAGGCGATGGCCGCGGCGCTGGCGCAAACCGAACTGCGCGCGCCGTTCGTGCCGCTTGTCGCCAATGTCACGGCAGCGCCGGTCACCGACCCCGACACGATTGTGCGCCTGCTCGTCGAACAGGTCACCGGCACCGTGCGCTGGCGCGAATCGGTGCTGGCGATGGCCGAGCTTGGCGTTACCGGCTTTGTCGAAATCGGCGGCAAGGTGCTGGGGCCGATGGTCCGCCGCATCACGCCCGACGCCAGGATGCAAAGCGCCGTCGACATGGCCGGCGTCGAGGCGCTGGCCAAGGAGCTTTAGAAAAATGTTCGATCTCACCGGCATGACCGCCCTCGTCACCGGCGCCAGCGGCGGCATCGGCAGCGCCGTGGCGAAAGCCTTGGCAGCGCAGGGCGCGCGCGTCGCGCTTTCGGGCACCCGCGCCGACGCGCTCGAAGCGGTGCGGGCGGAAATCGCCAACGCCGGCGGCGATTCGATCATCCTGCCGTGCAACCTGTCCGATTCCGCCGCCGTCGATGCGCTGGTGCCGCGGGCGGTCGAAGCGCTCGGTCGCCTCGACATCCTCGTCAACAATGCCGGCGTCACCCGCGACAATCTGGCGCTGCGCATGAAGGACGAGGAATGGGAAACCGTCATCAAGGTCAACCTTGAAGCCGCCTTCCGCCTCGCCCGAGCCGCCTTGAAGCCGATGATGATGAAGCAGCGCTTTGGCCGCATCATCTCGGTCACCTCGGTGGTCGGTGTCACCGGCAACCCCGGCCAGGCCAATTATGCCGCGTCCAAGGCCGGGCTGATCGGCATGTCGAAGGCACTGGCGCAGGAAGTCGCGTCGCGCAACGTGACGGTGAACTGCATCGCGCCGGGGTTCATCACCTCGCCGATGACCGAAGGCTTGGCGGAGGCGCAAAAGGCGGCGTTGACGGCGCGGATTCCGGCCGGAAGGCTGGGGGAGGGGACGGATATCGCGGCGGGGGTGGTTTACCTGGCGTCGCGTGAGGCTGGCTACGTCACCGGGCAGACGCTCCACGTCAACGGCGGGATGGCGATGGTGTAGCGCCGCGAGCGCGCGTGCCGCGCGCCGACAGGCGCAAACCCGGCCGGCGGGGCGGCGGGCCTTCCCCCGCCGAACCCGTCCGACGCCAGCACGGGCTTTGCCCGTGCCCTTCCTTTCTCGACGGAACGGGAACCCCGCCGGCCGGGCTTGCGCGAGTCCGCGCGCGGCTTCGCTGCTCGTGGCCGCGCTGCGCACTTGTCAGCCCCCGCTTCCCCCGCTATCGCCAATCATCGAACAACACGCCAAAGCGCAAATCGAAAGAGTGATCCCATGAGCGACGTCGCCGACCGCGTTAAGAAGATCGTCGTTGAACATCTCGGCGTCGAGGCCGACAAGGTTACCGAGGATGCAAGCTTCATCGACGACCTTGGTGCCGACAGCCTCGACACCGTCGAACTGGTGATGGCGTTCGAGGAGGAATTCGGTGTCGAAATCCCCGATGACGCCGCCGAAAAAATCCTGACCGTCAATGATGCGATCGGCTTCATCGCCGCCAACCAGAAGGGCTGATCGCGGTCACGCTGACCGCCGCCGGATTGCCTGCATTTTGGGCCGGCGCAGGATTATCGCCTTTGTGAGCGGCCTTTCGCGGACATGCGAGGGGCCGTTTCGCGTATAAAAGGCGCAATCAAGATCCGCCCTCAAGGGGCGTCGTGGCCAAGATCCGCCCCGCAAGGGGCGACGTGGGAAGGATGAAGTGCCGATGCGGCGCGTAGTAATCACAGGGGTCGGCATGGTGACGCCGCTCGGCTCCGATGTCGAAACCGTCTGGGCGAACATCCTGGCGTCGAAATCCGGCGCCGGCACCATCACCCGCTTCGATGCGACCGATTATGCCTGCCGAATCGCCTGCGAAGTCATTCGCGGCGATGGCTCCGGCGTCACCTTCAACGCCGATACGCGCGTCGACTACAAGGTCCAGCGCCAGGTCGATCCGTTCATCACCTATGGCATCGACGCCGCCGGGCAGGCGCTCGAGGACGCCGGCCTGACCGAGATGACCGAGGCCGAACGCTTTCGCGCCGGCTGCTCGATCGGATCGGGGATCGGCGGCCTGCCGGGCATCGCCGAAGAATCGATCGTGCTTTACACCAAGGGTCCGCGCCGGGTGTCGCCGCATTTTGTCCATGGCCGGCTGATCAACCTCATCTCGGGGCAGGTTTCGATCAAATATGGCCTGATGGGGCCGAATCACGCTGTCGTTACTGCCTGCTCGACCGGTGCCCATGCCATCGGCGACGCGGCGCGGATGATCGCGCTCGACGATGCCGACGTCATGCTGGCCGGCGGCGCCGAAGGCGCGATCTGCCCGCTCGGCATTGCCGGCTTCTCGCAGGCCAAGGCGCTTTCGACGAATTTCAACGATGATCCGACGCGCGCCAGCCGCCCCTATGACCAGGCCCGCGACGGCTTTGTCATGGGCGAAGGCGCCGGCGTCGTCGTCCTCGAGGAATATGAACACGCCAAGGCGCGCGGCGCCAAAATCTATGGCGAAGTCATCGGCTATGGCCTGACCGGCGACGCGTATCACGTCACCGCGCCGCATCCCCAGGGCTCGGGCGCTTTCCGCTCGATGGAAATGGCGCTGCGCAAGGCCGGGCTGGCGCCGTCCGACATCGATTATATCAACGCCCATGGCACCTCGACGCCGATGGGCGACGAACTCGAACTCGGTGCCGTCCGCCGGCTGTTCGGCAGCGCCATCGAAACCGTCTCGATGTCGTCGACCAAATCCGCCATCGGCCATCTGCTCGGCGGCGCTGGCGCCGTCGAAGCGATCTTCTGCCTGCTGGCAATGCGCGACCAGATCGCCCCGCCGACGCTCAACCTCGACAATCCGTCCGAGGCCTGCATCGGCGTCGATCTCGTTCCGCACGTCGCCAAGCCCCGCAAGATCAAGGCGGTGCTCAACAACAGCTTTGGGTTCGGCGGTACGAACGCGACGCTCGTCATGCGTGCTGTATGATAATCGCTGGATGATGCGCCGGGCATGACAGGCCGCGTTGCCAAGGCGTTCGTCGCGTTGCTGATCGTGTTCGCGGTGCCGCTGCTGATCGCGCCGTGGTTCGGTTGGGGGGCGCGGCCGGGCGCGGCGGTGACGATCACCGTCCCCAAGGGCGCCTCGCTGACGGCGGTGACCATCGCGCTCGACAAGGCCGGGCTGATCGATTCGCCGGGCCAGTTCCGCGTCATGGCGCGGGTGTTCGGCGACGAAGCGCCGGTGAAGGCCGGCACCTACAGTTTGCGGCGCGGCGACGCCTGGCGCCATTATCTCGAAACGATGCAGGCCGGCCGCACCTTGCGCGCCGCGATCACCATCCCCGAAGGCATGCCGGCGGTGCTCGTCGCCGATCGCCTGCGCGCCGAAGCACGCCTGTCGGGCAGCGTTGCCGTGCCCGCCGAAGGCTCGTTGCTGCCCGAAACCTATGATTTCACGCCCGGCGAGCCGCGCGCCAAGGTGCTGGCCCGCATGCAGGCGGCGATGGCGGGGACGCTGGCCGAACTCTGGGCGAAACGCAGCCATGCGACGGCCGTCAAGACCCCGCAGGAAGCGATCATCCTCGCCTCGATCGTCGAAAAGGAAACCGGCAAGCCCGCCGAACGCCGCATGGTCGCCGGTGTCTATTCGAACCGGCTGCGGCAGGGGATGAAGCTCGATGCCGACCCGACGGTGATCTATCCGATCACCCAGGGCCGCCCGCTCGGCCGCCGCATCCGCCGCTCGGAACTCGTGTCCGATACCGGCTACAACACCTATCTCAAGCCCGGGCTTCCCGCTGGACCCATCGCCAATCCGGGGCGCGCCAGCATTGCCGCGGTGCTCGATCCGGCACCGACCGACGCGCTGTTTTTCGTCGCCGATGGCACCGGCGGCCATGTCTTTGCCGCGACGATTGCCGAACATAATAGTAATGTTGCCAAATGGTTCGCCCTGCGCCGCCAGCGCGGCGAAATGTGAAACCGCTCCGCGCCCAGCAAGCCCAACCGGCGCGCAAGCCAGCCGTGATCCGCGCACGTGGCGGCAAGCCGAACATCGGCATCGCCGGAATCCTGTCGCGCATCCTCGCCGTCCTCGTGCTTGGCTGGTGCGGCGGATTCTTGTGGTTCAGCCTGACGCTGCCCGACCCGGCGCCGCTCGCCGCGCGCACCGATGCGGTTGTCGTCCTGACTGGTGGCAAGGGCCGGTTGAAGCGCGGACTGGCGGTGATCGAGGCCGGCAGCGCCCGGCGCATGCTGGTTTCCGGTCTCGGTCGCACCACGACGCGCAAGCAATTCGCCGCGGCCGCGGGGGTGAAGAAGTCGCGGCTTGGCACCGCCGATCTCGGTTATGAAGCCGTCGATACACGCTCCAACGCCCTGGAAACCGCGCGCTGGGTCAAGCGGCATGGCTTCACCTCGATCCGGCTCGTCACCTCGGCCGGCCACATGCGCCGCGCCCGTCTCGAACTCGCCCGCGTGCTGCCGGCCTCGGTCACCGTCATCCCCGATGCCGTCGCGGTCAACCCGCAACCCATTGGTATCGCTACAGAATACAGCAAATATCTGCTGCGCCGCGCGGCGCTGGTCCTGGGCGACGCATGAGCGCAGGCGCGACCTCTGGCGCTATATTGGCCTTTTTGCGCTCGGCGGTGTTCACTATCGTCTTCTACCTTGGTTCGGTGCTGACGGTCACCGGCGCGCTGCTGGCCGGGATGGTCTCGCGCACCGGGCTTTATTTGGGGCCAAAGATCTGGGCCGGCTGGTTCGTCTGGTGCAGCCGCTGGATCACCGGCGTTCGCCTTTGTGTCGAAGGCGACATCCCCGCCGGGCCACATTTGTTCGCGATCAAGCATGAATCGGCGTACGAGACCTTCCTGACACTGTGGCTGTTCACCCGCCCCGCCGTGGTGATGAAGGCCGCGCTCAAATCCATCCCGGTCTGGGGCGCCGCGTCGACACGGCATGGCTCGATTTTCGTCGACCGCGAAGGTTCAGCAGCGATGCTGCGCGCGATGATGCGGGCGGCGCGCGCCGCGGTCGACGACGGTCGCCCGGTGATCATCTTTCCCGAAGGTACGCGCGTTCCCCATGGCAAGGCACCGGCATTGCGTCCCGGCTTTGCAGGGCTTTACCGCGCGCTCGGGCTGCCGGTGGTGCCCGTCGCGCATGACAGCGGCAATGTGTGGCCACGCGGCTTCGTCAAATATCCTGGCACGATCCGCTTCAAGGTTGGCGAGACGATACCGCCCGGCCTGAAGCGCGCAGAGGTAGAGCCGCGGGTCCTCGCCGCGATCAACGCGCTTACGCCCGCAAATTAGCGCCCAGTTTTGCCGCCGCAGCGATAATTTTTGTTGAAGTCTCGCCGATCTCTGCCTCGGTGA
>JANNJH010000339.1:0-10720 GCA_031405775.1 Sphingomonadales bacterium
CTCAGTGCCGGGGCCGGCACGCGATTCCAGCTGTTCCGCTATCTCAGGGGTAGCCTCGCCTATGGCTTCCCGCTGCTCGATGGCACCGTCAGCAAAGTAGGCGACGGCATGGTCACATTCTCGGTCAAGGCGGAATTTTAAATCATGCACATCCTGTGCCCCAGCAAAGAGACACGGCCATGAAGCGCTTGATGTTGCTCGCCCTCCTCGCCCTTGGCGGCTGCGCCGAAGCCGGCTCCGGCTGGTGGCAAAAAGACTGGCCGTCGCGCTCGCCCGTGACAATCGACACGACGTCGACAGGCGCCAACCTTGGCGGCGCCATCGGTCGGACGCCGGTGCTGGTGCGGCTGCATTCGGGCAATTTCTCGTTCGGCGAATCGGCCGACAATGGCGCCGATCTGCGGATCGTCGCCGCCGACAACAAAACGCCGCTGACCTTCCACATCGAAAGCTTTGACGTCCTGCTCGGTGTCGCCAATGTCTGGGTCGATGTGCCCAAGCTGGCGGGCGGCGAAAAGACGCCATTCTGGGTCTATCACGGCAACAAGGACGCGCCGGCGCTGGTCAACACCAGTGGCAGCTTCGACGCCGACTATGTCCTCGTCCTGCACTATGACGAAGCCACGGGCACGCCGATCACCGACAAGACAACGTACAAGAACAACCCGGCCAACGGCCCGACCGCCAGCGACGACGGCGCCATCATCGGCCGCGGCGGCAAGTTCGCCGCGAGCACCGGCATGATGGTGCCAGCAACGCCATCGCTGGCGACACCGACCACCGGCTTCAGCTTTTCGACCTGGGTCAAGATCGATGCGGCGGGCGGCAACCAGGCGCTTTTCGCACGCGACGCGGTGGTCATCGGGCTGGCGGCCGGCGTGCCTTATGTCGGCGATACGCGCGCGACGACGGCGATCACGCCCGGGCAATGGACGCATATCGCGGTGACATCCGACGGCAAGGCCTCGCATTTGTTCGTTGGCGGCAAGGACGTCGCCAACGGCGGCCCGCTGCCGGCGTTGATCGGGCCAGCGTCGATCGGCGGTTCGGCAACGGCGCCATTCACCGGCGGGCTCGATGAAACCCGGATGTCGAAGGTGGCACGGCCGGCGGCGATGATCGCCGCCGATGCGGCGGGGCAGGGGCCGGAAGGCAAGCTGCTGAGCTTTGGCAAGGACGAGGAACAGGGCGGCGGCGGCGGCTCCATCCTCTTCATCCTCAAGGCGACGCCGGCGCTCGACTGGGCAATTATCGGGCTGTGCATGGTCCTGCTTGCCGGTGCCATCGCCGTGATGATCATGAAGAACCGTTACTTGTCACGCGCCAACCGCGCCAACAAGGCGTTCCAGAAACGCTATATGATGATGGAAGAAGACCTCATCCATATCAATGACTTGCCGGGTGTCTCGGATGGCGAACGCCGGCTGATCGCCTCGGCGCCGCTGGGTAATCTTTACGAAATGGGCATCGACGAGTTGCAGATGCGCCAACGCCGGCTTGGCGACCGGCCGCTTTCGGGCGAAGCTGTCGAAGCGCTGCGCGCCGCGGTCGATTCCGTCCAGGTCGACGAAAACCAAAAGCTCGACAAGGGGATGGTGCTGCTGACCATCGCCATTTCGGGCGGCCCGTTCATCGGGCTGCTTGGCACGGTCATGGGCGTCATGAACACCTTTGGCGGCGTCGCCATGGCCGGCGATGTCAACGTCAACGCCATCGCTCCGGGAATCGCGGCCGCGCTGCTCGCCACCATCGCCGGGCTTGCCGCCGCCATCCCGTCGCTGTTCGGATATAATTATCTCAACAGCCGCATCACCGCGATGGCCGATGAAATGCGCGTCTTTTGCGATCGGCTGGTGACGCGCCTCGCCGAAGTCCAGGCCGAACGCGCCTATGCGGCCACGCCCATCCACCTCGCGGCCGAATAGGAGACCCTTGCGATGAAAGCCGGTGGCGGCCGCAAGGCCTATGACGACATCAACATCACGCCGATGCTCGACCTTGCCTATGTGCTGCTCGTCATCTTCATCCTGATGGCGACAGCAAGCGTGCAAGGCATCAAGGTCGATCTGCCCAAGGCCGGTTCCGCCGCCAGCCTTGTCCAGCCCAAGACCAAGGCGATCACCATCAACAATTCGGGGCAGGTGTTCCTCGATGCCTATCCGGTGTCGCTCGCCGACCTCGAAGCCCGGTTGCGTACCGAAAAGGCGATGAATCCCGAGTTGCCGATTGTTTTGAAGGGCGATTCGACCGTCCAGTATCAAAAGGTCATGGAAGTCCTCGACCTGCTGCGCCGGCTCGATCTCAACAAGGTCGGCCTTGTCACTGGCAAGCCCGGCGGCAGCTGAGCCATGGCCGACTCCGCCAGCTTCGACGACGGCCACGAGCCGAACCGCAGCTGGCTGTGGATCGCGCTTGGCGTCATGCTGCTGGCGGCGGCCGGCTATGGCATCTGGTCCCTGAGCAACGCGACGGTGGGCAAGGAAAAACCCGCGCCCCCGTCGACAACCGCGCTGTTGCTGCCGCCGCCGCCGCCGCCACCCCCGCCGCCACCCGAAGAAAAGCCTCCGGAACCCGTCGAAACCACCCAGCCGGTTCCCGTCGACAACCCGACGCCAACCCCGGCAAAGGCCGATACGCCAGCCGCGGTAGCGATCGATGCGGCGCCGACCGGCGCCGGCGACAGCTTTGGCCTGCAAGGCGGCGGTCCCGGCGGCATGGGCGGCGTTGGCAGCACCGGTAGCGGCACCGGCGCGGCGGGCGGCGTAAGTGACGGATTTTACGGCCAGAACCTGCGCAACGCCTTGCAACAGCGCATCCAGGACCAGGACGGCGTCAACCGTCAGGTTTTTTCGGCGGACTTCGCCGTCTGGGTTGATGCTCGCGGCCATGTCACCAAGGCAGAACTGCTGCGTAGCAGCGGCGACGCCAAGCGCGATCAAAGACTTGTCGCGGTTCTCGAAGCGACCACCGACCTCGACGCCCCACCGGCGTCGATCCGTTTCCCGGCGCGCATCACCGTGCGCGGCCGCAAATCATCCCTCTGAGCAGGACCCGTCATGCCCCCCTCTTTCGCCAAGGCTTCCCGATTGCTCGGTTCCACCGCATTGCTGGCGGTGCTGGTCGCAGCGTCGCCGGCCATCGCCGAACCTTCGACCAACGCCACCGCCAACCTCATCCAGTTGCTGATCAAGAGCAAGGTCATCACCCGGATTGCCGGCGAAGCGCTGCTGGCTCAGGCCGAAGCCGAAGCGGCGCAAGCGCGCGCCGAACAGGCATCGCCACCGGCAGTATTTGCGGCGAGTACCGCGAGCCCGGCAGCCGTCGCGGCGAGTAGCGCGACACCGGCAGCCGTCGCGGCGAGTACCGCGACACCGGTAGCCGTCGCCGAAACCGCTGTTGCCGTTGCGGTCGCCGATCTCCCGGCGCCGGCGCCGGGAACGATCCGGGTTCCCTATATCCCCGAAACGCTGCGGACCCGGATCACCGACGACATCAAGCGGGAAGTCCTCGCGCAGGCGGCGTCGGAAGGCTGGGCGGCGTCGCACCAGGTGCCGGCCTGGGTCAAGGGGGTGACACTGAATGGCGACATCCGATTCCGCAGTGAATCAGTGTTTTATTCGCAGAACAATACCAATGAGTTGATCGATTTTGGCGGCTTCAACGATATCTCGCCGATCGATATCAACGCCAACACCAACCCGACCGGTTTTCCATTGCTCAACACCCGGACGGATCGGCCAAGCCGTTTCCGTCTGCGGGCACGCGTCGGTCTGAAGGCGCAGCTGAGCGATCAAGCGGCGATTGGTTTCCGCTTGGCGACCGGCGACGATCGCAGCCCGATCTCGACCAACCAGCTGCTCGGCGGTGGCCTTTCCAAAAAGGACATCTGGCTCGACCAGGCCTATTTGCGACTGACCCCGACGAACTGGCTGACCGCCTCATTCGGACGCTTTGGCAATCCGTTCCGGCCGGGCGGAACGCAGTTCGATACAGCTGAACTGGTCTTCGACAATGACCTGAACTTCGATGGCGTCGCGATCAAGGCGGATGCGGATAAATGGCTTCCCCAGAATACGCGCCTGGTGGTGACGGCGGGCGCCTTCCCGCTGGGTTACGCAAGCACTGCCTTCCCCGACAACAGCACCACCAAGGCCGGGGATTCGGCCTCGAAATGGCTGTTTTCGGCGCAGTTGAGCGGCGGCGTCACCTTTGGATCCAACGTTTTCAGCGTTGATGGCAGCGTCGCCTATCATAGCTTCAAGGGCGTGCAGGGCCAATTGTCGACACCGTGCAGCCTGTTCAACGGCAACACCCAATGTTCGACCGACCAGTACCAGCCGGTATCGCTCCGCAAGGGCAACACGCTGTTCTTCCTGCGCGATATCGCGCCTGATCCGGCGAATCCCAACAATTTCGCCCAGCCGCAACTGCTCGGCCTGGCACTCGACTATGACGTCCTTGAAGCCAGTGTCTCATTTGGTGCCTCGGTCGCCGAGGGCATCGATCTGCTCGTCACCGGCGAATATATCCGCAACCTGTCGGCGAAACCGAGCGATCTTTGCCGCTTTGCACCCAAGGGCTTGCCGATCAACAACATCACCATCGCCGATCCGGTGGCCGGCGCCGCCGCCGGGACCGCTGCCGGCAATTTCTACACCAACCCCTGCACAGCCGACAGCAATGGCCGCATTGCCCGTTATGATGGCGGCAACCAAGGCTATATAATCCGCGGTATCGTCGGCACGGCGGTCCCCAAGAAGTTCGGCGACTGGAATGTCGAGCTGAGTTATCGCTACATCGAAGCCGACGCGACGCTCGACAGCCTCGCCGACAGCGATTTCCGCCTGGGCGGCACCAACAGCAAGGGCTATGGGATCGGCGGCAACTTCGGCCTGTCGCGCAATGTCACCCTGTCGGGCCGCTGGCTCAGCGGCAACCAGATCTCCGGGCCGCCGCTCGCCATCGATACGCTGCAAGTCGATCTGGTCGCGGCATTCTAGCCATGGTCATTCAGCGCTTCAGCCTCATTCTGATCCTGTCGGCGGCGGCCCCGGCGGCGGCAACCTCGCTCGAGGACCGGCTGCGCGAGCAGTTGCAGTCGACGGTGACGCAACTGCGGGAAATCCAGGGCAGCCAGGCGACGCTGGAGGCCGCCAAGGCTGCCGCCGAAAAGGAACGCGATGCCTTGAAGGCCAAACTGGGCAGCGGCAGTCCGACGGCATCGCGGGAACTCGCGGCCGCCAAATCGAAGGAGCTTGCCGCCGCCAAGAACCAGAATGCGGCGCTGGCGGCGCGGATCGCTGCCGCCCAGTCCGAACTCGTTGCCGCCAACGGCCGCGCCGCCGAGCTCGCGGCAAAGCTTGGCGGCGCCCAGACCGAACTGGCCCAATCGCGCACGACTGCCAGCGCCAGCAGCGCCGCCTTCGCCGGCAACGCCAGTGCGCTGCAGACCTGTGTCGATCGCAATGCCCGCCTGGTCACCACTGGCCGCGACCTCGTTGCCCTGCATCGGAAACGCTACGGCCATGGCAGCTTCCCGCCGCTGCAGTTGTTGCGCACCCGCATCGAAAACGAAGCGCAGGCAATGGGCGACAAGGTTAACGCCGATGCAATCGTCCTTAACGGCGCCGCGACCGCGCCGAAGTGAAATATTGCGTTTCTAGAGTGAATCGCGGGTTCCCGGTTTCGGGAACGAGTGGGGCGTAGATGATGACCAGGGTCCAACAATCGATAATGCCGAGGCGCTTTATCTCGACGCGCGCGCGTCGCGGCACCAGCATCATGGCGCTGGCAGCGGTGCTCGTCCATTATCCGGTGACGGCGCAGACCGCGGCGATCCTGCGCGCCAGCGCCGGGCTGACAACGCCCGTCATCACTCCGGCAGCGATCCTGCGGCCGGTTGCCGCCATCGCCCCCAATGTCGCCGGCATGACCTCGGCGAGCGCGCGCGCCTTTGCCAACCAGGCCGCTGCAACCAACGCCACCAGCCTTGCCGTCCAGGCCAACAGCGCCGCCCGCGCCGCGGCGCAGGCGCTGGCGCAGACGATTCCGAACGGCCTAGTCGCCGGCGGGCTGGTGCCGGTCCTTAATCCGGTGGCGGCAGCGCTCGATCCGACCGGGCTGCGCACCTGGCAAGGCGCATCGGCGCCGGTGCAGACCGGCGATGCCGCGACGCCGATGGTGACGATCACCCAGACCGCACCACGCGCCCTGTTGACATGGGACAGCTTCAACATCGGCCGCACGACGACGCTGGAGTTCAAGCAGCAGCCGGACTGGGTCGTGGTCAACCGCATCGTCGCCAATATCGATCCGGTGACCGGGCGGATCGCCAATAGCGCCAACCTGCGTCCCAGCCAGATCCTGGGCACCATCAAGGCCGATGGCACGGTGCTGGTCATCAACCAGAATGGCGTCATGTTCGGCGCGACGGCGCAGGTCAATGTGCGCTCGCTGCTGGTCTCCAGCCTCGAAATCGGCGCGGCGACGCGCGAGACGCAAGCCCCCGGAGGTTCGCTCAACATCACGGTGCCGACCAGCCTGTCCGACCGCGGCGTCGCGTTCCTGCAAAGCGGGCTGATTACGTCCGGCGCGCTGGTCTCGGCGGTCGTGCTGCCCAACGCCGCCGGCAACAACGTCATCGAGCCGACGCACAGCGAGGGCGATGTCACCGTCGCCGCCGGGGCCGCGATCGCCAGCGCCAGCGGCGGTTATGTCATCATCGCCGCGCCGCGGGTCGTCAACGCCGGGCAGTTGCGTTCGGCCGAAGGCCAGGTCAGCCTGCAATCGGGCCGCCAGGTCTTTGCGACGCCGTCATCGGGGAGCAGCGACAGCGTCGATCCCGAGGTTCGCGGCTTCATCCTGTCCTCGATCGGGCGGACGCTCGACAGCGTCAGCAACACCGCCACGGGGCTGATATCGGCGCCGCGCGGCTATATCTCGCTCGGCACCACCGAAACCGGGGCGGTTACCAACGCCGGCGTCCTCACGTCGACGACCAGCGTCGCGCGCAACGGCAAGATCGTGCTGGCCGGTTCGCAGATAACGCTGGCACCGGGGGCGACCATCGCCATCACCCCCGACACCAACGCCCAAACCATCCCGCAAGGCGCAGCGTCGGTCGCCGCCTTCAAACGATCGGTGATCGATATCGGCGGCGCCGCGGCCAGCGGCGTGGTGTCGCCGTCGCGGATCACCATCGGCTCCGGCGCGCTGATTTATGCGCCCAGCGCCCGCGTCAGCATCGGCGCCACCAATGATTCGACCATCGTCAGCGTCCTCGATCAATCGCTGTCGCTGGCGTCGTCGCTGGTCATCGAGACCGGCGCGACGATCGACGTCGGCGGCATCAAGGACTTCGTCGTCCCGGCATCGCGCAACAGCATCCAGATCACCCCGGTCAAGCGCAACGAATTGCGCGACACGCCGAATTATCGCGATGCCACGACCGATGGCAGCTTCACCCTCAATGGCACGACGCTTTTCATCGATCCGCGGCTTTCGGGCGTGCGTGCCGATGGCGTTGCCTGGGTCGGCTCGCCGCTGATCGAAGCCGGCAGCTATTTCGCCCAGGTCGGGGTCACCGCGGCGGAATTGATGACCAGGGGCGGCGACCTGACGCTCGGGGTGCGCAGCGGCGGGCAGGGCAGCACGATCGCGCCGGCCTCGGTCAACGTCAGCGCCGGCTCGGTCATCGACGTCTCGGGCGGCTGGGTGCGCTATGACGACGGCGTCGTCCTGACCAGCCGGCTGCGCACCGCCGATGGCCGCATCGTCGCAATCGGCAACGCCGACCCCAACGACAGCTTCGTCGGCGTCGTCGGCGCGATCACCGCGTCGCAGCCGCGTTTTGGCTTCACGCAAAGTTTCACCAACGCGGCCGCGCAAAGCTCGGGTTTTGAACCCGGCTATACCGAGGGCCGCGACGCCGGATCGCTGACGATCAAGGCTTCGACCGAAAATTTTGCCGGCGTCCTCCATGCCGACGCCTTTGCCGGCACCCGGCAGATCGCCGACGCCAGGCAAGCCAGCACGCCGTCGACGATCGCCAGCGACCGGCGTTTGCTGCAGGCGACGCCGCAACAATTGCCCAGCGGCGGCTTGCTCAAGATCGCCGCCATCGGCACCGGCAGCTCGGACCAGGCGGGCGGCGCCGACATCATCGTCTATCGCGGTGGCGGCAGCGCTCCGGCACGGCCGGCCTCGGAGATCCTGCTTTCAGACCGCTTCCTGTCAGGCGCCGGTCTCTCGCAGGTGACGTTGCAGACCAGTGGCCAGGTCAGCTTCAACAGCGGCACGGCGCTGACGCTGCAAGCCGGCGGGGCGCTTGTTGTCGATGCCGGTCGCTCGATCCGTTTCGACGGGTCGGTCAGCATCGCATCGGGAACCATCGCCGCGCGCACCTATGAAGTGCTGCCGGGATCGGTGTTCCGCGGCGACGACGACCTGCCGCTGGCGCTGGCCACCGGGCTGGCGACACCGCGATTGTTCGACATCACCGTCAACGGTCTGTTGTCGACGCGCGGCCGCTGGAGCAACGACTATCGCGTCACCGATGGCGCCTATCTCGGCAGCGCCCATGCCGATGGTGGCAGCATCAGCCTGCAGGTCGCGCCGCGGGTGTTGGTCCCGGTCGGCGACGGCAGCGAATATTCCGCCGATCTCAGCGGCAGCCTGTTCGTCAACGCCTCGGCGCGCATCGATGTCTCGGGCGGCGGCCATGTCCGCCCCGATGGCACGCTGTCGCTCGGCGGCAGGGGCGGCGACGTCGCGCTTATCAATGAAACGACCTACTCGCAGATCATCGCGCAACCTTTTGTCGTGCCGGGTTCGCCGGATCGTTTCACCGGCGTCGACACGCCGTCGTTCATCACCACGCCGTTGGAAGGCCGCCAATCGGGGCTGGCGCCGCGCGCGCTTGAATCGCAGGTGTTCATCGCGCCGGGAACCATCGCGGCGCAGGGCTTCACCGGCGGCGGCACTTTTACCCTTGTCACGCCCGATCTGAATTTCGGCGCCCGCAGCGGTGCCACCGGCACGGCGCTGCCGCTGGATTTCATCCCGAACAGCGGTTTCGGCAACTTTGCGCTGACCACCTACACCAGCCGGCTGATGCCCAATGTTTTCGCCAACGGCATCACCGGCAATGTCGCGCTGCTCGACACCGAAACCGTCACCATCGCCGCCGGCGAAACGCTCGACCTGACGCAATCGCTGATCAACGCGCTGCCCAGCGATGGCCTGATCGGTGCGGCGCGCAACCTGGCAACCGGCGGCGACATCCGCGACTTGCTCGGAACAGCGGTGCCGGTCGATGCCTGGGACCGCAAGGCCGTCAACCTCGGCTTCGGCGGCCTGACCGAAGTCAATGTCGCGGCCGGCGGCCTGATCACCGGTAGCGATGGTGCTTCGCTGACCAGCACAAAATTGCGCAATGCCGGCACGATCCGCATCAATGGCGGCAGTATCCGCCAGGCAGCGAACTTGCCGGCGGCGTTCGTCGACCGCCAGCGCCCGGCGATCGGCGTCCGCGATCTCGGCAGCGTTTTTGGCGTGCGGGACGCCAATGGCCTGTTCAACGAAAATGCCGCCAATGCACTTGGTATCACCCGCGCCTCGACGCCGGGCTCGCCGGTGCTCAGCAACGCCGACCTCGCGAGTTTCGGTTCGCTCAGTCGGCCGATTTATCTCACCGCGACGCTGGCGCCCGAGGAAGGCATTCGTCTGGCGCCGGGCAGCGTCACCGACCTGTCGGGCACCAGCGTCCGCAACCCGCGCGCCGGATCAAAGCCGGGCGGCGGCCAGAAGATCGACGGCCGCATCATCGGCGGTGGCAGCATCGAGACGGCGCCGAGCTTTGTCGGCGGCGGGGCGGTGTTGTCGGAACTGCCGCTGTTCGGCATCGCCCGCTATGTCGACCTTTCAGGCACGACGCTTGCGCTCCAGCGCGGCGGCCTGTTGCTGACGGCGCAATCGGGCGCGACGATCGACCTGCGCGGCGCATCCGATCGCTATGACCAGGAAACCACGCTCGGCGTCTTCACCCTGTCCCCCGTGTGGAGCGATGGCGGCCGGTTGACACTCGGCGGTGGCGGTTCGCTCGGTGGTGCAACAATTTTTGCCGATGGCGGCGGGATGCAGGCGGAGGGCGGCGTGCTGACCTGGCTCAACCCGGTGCTGCGCCAGACCGACGTGGCCGGCCAGGCGGTGAATGTCGTCGCCGCCGACCAGATTGCCGCGGCAGGATTCGACACGTTCGTCGCGCAAAACCGGCTGACGACGCTGGGCGATGCGACGCTGACGCTTGGGCGCGGCTTTTACCTGACGGCGCGGCCCTTTGATGGCAATTCGAGCGCCCTCGACGGGTATCGCGCCAGCCTTGCTGCGACCGGCAATTTGCTGGTCGATGCCCCTTATATCCACCTCGAAAGCCCGCAGCAGACTGTCCTGCCGGTACGCACCACCCCGGCGACGACTGGCCGCATCACGCTTTCGGGCCAGACCATCGACATCATCGGCAGCGTTTATGCCGAGACGTCGGTGACCAACCTGACCCTCAACGCCACCGGCGACCTCCGCCTGACCGGCGTTCAGCCGGCGATTTTGACGCTTGTCGGCAGCAGCAACCTGCCGATTGCCAGTTCGCTGACCGGCCAACTTGTCGTCAACGGCGACCTGACGATCAACGCCGCGCAAGTCTATCCGACCACCGGCACCGGCT